>VEPM01000005.1 GCA_012026795.1 Candidatus Methanoperedens sp. | reverse complement strand
GAAGATAACAACCAATAGATAATTGTTTAATATGGCATGATCTTATGGTTGAATGATTGTGGTTGCAGGATAATTATTCATTTCCCCTTGCTGTTCCTGAGAGTCAATATTAAAATCCATCGTACCAGTGCGATAGGATTTGTAATCGATTTCCCCGGTTGATTTCTTTCCGTTTATTGCAAAAAATGAGAAACCAACAGTACTGGATTCATACAGGATATTACTATTATGCGTTCCGATCTTTCTTGTGGGCAAAGACTGCCACCCATCATCATATCGCATCATTTCAATCGAGTCCGGATTGATATTGTTGGCTTCCATCCATGCAATAGGCACCCTGAATATTACTTCGGCATGTTTTATGTTATCTGGTGTAGCATATCCAAAATACCCTGCCCAGATATTGACATTCTTATAGACCAATCCGGAAGCGCTGGATTTTACAAGGGTAGAAGTGTTTTTTAATACTTCTACGGAAGTAGTTATTTCAGCTGGATTTGAATTACCTGTAATATTTATGAAAACTATTGGATTTGTTTGTTCCTTAAACCTGTAAGAAGTTGTGACATTCTTGTAAATATAAAGATCATATTTTTCTATGAGCTCAATGTTTGTATAGTTTTCACCCGAATTACCTCCTGCTCCGGAGACAGAACCGCCTGTTTCTTTTTCCTGCTTGACAGGTGTCGAAACAGGAGCCGGATAAACTTGATTTCCATCCGGGTCAACGACCCGGACATTTTCAAGATTGATCTGTGGACCATTTGTAGAATTAAGGGCAGTAAAATTGATAATAACAAAGGTCCCGGGAATTTGAACGTTTTTTTGTCCTATAATAGATACATAGATATTTACTGCCCTGCCAAGCGAATTATCTATTACACCGCCATTAAAAATTGTAGTCGCCCCATACTGTTTGAAGAGACTTCCTTCCGTGATGCTGTTTATCTTAAGTACGGATTTATCATACGATATATCAATCTGGGCACCTGCAATCGCTACACCCTGAGGATCAACTTTTACTCCAATATCAAAGGTCTGGCCAGCAGAAATATTGGACGGAAGCCTGTCAGGGTAAACAGCCGCAGCAATAGCAGTTGGAATAGCAGTTGATCCTGCAATAATGGCCATTAAGAAAAATAAAAAAATTTCATGGAAAACCAGTCTCATGTATTTTCTCCAAAGTGCTGGGCAGTAATTGTAATATCTGAAATATCAACAATCCCATCCATGTTAACATCATAATCCGGATATGGTGGATTGACCTTTTCAGTGAAATGCTGTCCGATTATTGTCAGGTCCCCAATATCAACTACTCCATTTTTATTAACATCATATCTTGGATATACATTATTTATGTAAACGGTTGTTATCCCCGTAACAGATACTGTCCCATCGCTCACTGATATTTCAATAGTATGGTTGCCTGAACTGGCATAGTTAGTTCTCCAGGAATAACTTGCTGTTGTACTCACCAGTTTATCATCCAGTTTAATTATGTAGCCAAGTGTGTCATTATCAGGATCGTTTGCTATAATGCTGATCGGAATAGTCTGTGTTTCGTTAAATGCTGAGCCATTGTACGGGAAAGAAGTAAATGTAGGCGGCCTATTGGCGTTATTGACCGTTATCATTATATTTTCAAAATCCGTCACACCGCCATCAGATACTTCAAAATGAATATCCGTATAATTACCCGATTGTGTGAAACCTGGTGTCCATAAAAAGGTCCTGTTTGCGGGGACAAACACAGCGCCAGATGGAAGATTTGTTGCGGAATATATAAGCGAATCTCCATTAGCGTCAGTTGCTGATAAAGTGAAAATAAGAGCCTGGCCTTCATCGATGGTTCTATTTCCAATTGTATCGAGTACTGGCGGACTGTTTATTAATACGCTCCCATTGGTCAGATTGAAAGCCACCGGATATCCGGCCTGGTCACTTATTATTATGTCTGAAATATTAACAACTGATGTTCCTGATGAACCAATTGCCATAAAGTCAATAGTAATGAACGTCCCTACAGTTGTAACATTATAAGGACCGAGGATGGACACATAAATATTGTTTACTCTTCCTGACGTATTATCTATTACACCGCCATTAAAGATCGTGTTTGCTCCGTTCTGTTTGAAGAGAGTTCCCTCCGTGACGCTATTCACCTTAAGGATCGATCCGTTATATGTAAGAGAAAGCTGTGCGCCTGAGATCGGATTACCCATTGGATCAATTGATATGTTAAGGCGCAAAGTCTGCCCCGGATTTACGATCTTGCTTGAAGGCGTTACGATAATATTTGAACGCTTATTCACAGTTATTGTGATATTCTCAAAATCCCTCAATGTTCCATCTGAAACTTCAAAATGTACATTCTGATAAATGCCGGATTGTGTGAAATCAGGCATCCAGCTAAAAGTCTTTGTGGCCGGGTTAAAAGTCGCCCCGGCTGGCAGGTTTGAAGCTGAGTATGTAAGAATATCCGACTCGTTATCAGTTGCAGATAAAGTGAAAGTAAGTGCCTGGCCTTCAACAATTTTCTTATCACCTATCCCCAGAAGTACTGGCGGGTTGTTAATGGTTATACTTCCGTTATATATTACTTGGGGAACAGGCTGGGCATCAGAATTGCTGATCTTAACATTTGAAAGATTTATTCCGGATGCACCTGACGAACCGATGGCTGTAGCATTAACAATGATGAATGTGCCAGGATTTGATACATTTGTCCTGCCAATTACTACACCAAAGACATTTATCACAGTACCCGTTGAATTATTTATAATGCCATTTGAAAAGAAAGTGTTTGCTCCATTCTGTTTGAATAAGTTCCCTTCAGTAATATTATTTATTCTGATCTTTGTCTGGTCAAACTCGATATTTAACTGCGCACCTGCAATTGCTGCTCCCTGCGGATCTATTGTTATATTCAAATTAAAAGTTCCTCCCTGGTTCGCGAGGTAATTTGCAGGAAATACTTTTACATCTGCAGCCATTGCCTGTCCATTTATTATTATCATTACGAATAATATCAGTCCGAATTTTATGTGTGTCATAATGATCGTGAGTAATGAACATGGGTATGAAGAATATGGCCATTAAAATCTCATGAAAAAATCAACCACAATCCCTCACAATGGCTTCAATAAGACATATTTAAAGAATAATGGGTCTCTTAAGACCAATATATGGAATTCATGCTTTTTTAATTCCAATATTTCAGTAATACAGGCTTCTTTAAATTATATAATACATATTATTTATTTACTGGTGTAATTATTCCATGAAAAACCGAATATGGCGGCTTACAGTATTTTCCTAACATTTTATTATCAAGTGATTATTTAATAATGTCAATATATAGATCATATTGAGGTGTTATGAAATATGCGAAATAAAACCAAATATATGATAGCTGCAATAGCTGCGGCAGCTTTTATGACAGCAGCTTATTATCTCCCGGCAGAAACATTCCTTGCTGCCTTTGCAGGAGGATTGTTCCTTATACCGGCATCTATCTTTGTGTATATGATGCAATCAGTGGCAAGAGCCTGATTCCATTAAAGATCCAGGCATAATAATGAAGCGGGAGGAAGAGGCACAAGGTCCTGTGTGAAACTTCATGCGGGATCTATTTTACATTTTAAGAGGGACCATGAACATTTCAAGACACATATCCATTGACGAGGAATATCTGAAAAAAATGGAAGCATATATAAAGAGACACAATGGGAACATGGGGGCTGCGTTAAGGGATATGATTTACCAGGCCGGAAAATACAATCAGGCTTTCAACTCATCGGCGGTAGATACTTCTTTGTTTAACTGGATGTTACAGGAGATAGATGACATATTGGTTCCCGGGGACGTTCTTGATAACCTGATCAACCCGATATTGATAAATTCGATGGAAAGACTTGAAGAAAACATAAACCGGAGGTTCACAGGACTTGAATGGGGAATAAACCTTCGTTTGAAATGCGATAATGACAATTTTCCAACAAAGGTACTTTTGACAATAAGAGGCACACCCCGGAAAATAAAATTTATTGCCGGATTAATGTCACAGTTCCTCGTGAAAAATTCACTCACCCGCTCACCGCTGGCAGTACAGTCAGTCGTTAATTTTAATGAGTGTATAAAAATTGAATTATCCCGGTCAGATAAAACAGAAGCAGAAGATAGTTTAATCACTTTTTTCGGAGGGTTAAACGGAATTTTGGGAACAGTAAAGGGCCATCCTGATTTCTGGAACCCGATTATCAAATGTCATAACCTCAGCAATTACAATATGGTCACAATCCACAGGAATTCTTTTGAAGATATACTTGCTAATGATATACCGGCAGGGGAAGTGACGATAGAATTTCTTGCAAAAAGACCAATTCGGGAAATACCTCTTAAAGATCTGCTCTGGCTCTTAAAGGAAGTTTATGAGAATTCAAGGATTGTTGACAGAGTGGAAATCGAAGATGATAAACTGGTCATTTTCCATAATTACAGGGCAAAACAAGCAGTAGATAAATTAAAAAAGATCGTTTTAACACTGCTGGAATCAAACGGCCACATGTACGACGGAAAATCAACAGAAAATATGATCGTATTGACACATAGGCCTGATGTCGGTTTAAAGATCAATGAATTAATTGATAATTTGAAAACAAGCAGCAATAGAGTTGACCGGGAATTATTGATGTTCATTACTTTCTTAAACGGCCTTAAGGACATTCCCGATATTCCTTTATCTCTTTCTGTTCTGGGAAGAAGACTTGGTAAATCCATAATGCAACAATATGAATTGGAAAATAACATCAAGGAATGGAACCTGGAAAAATTCAAAAATGCTTTTGAAACTATTGACTCAAAGCTTCACAGGGAAAGCGAATGGAAAACGGATGGGAAAAACCTGTATTATACTGTCAGGAAATGCAGCATTGCCCGGAATGATCCCGGTAAATGCATTTGCCACACTACAAGGGAGACATTTAAAGGCGCAATGGACTATGCCTTCAGTAATAAAGCAGAATTGGATGTTCAAAAATTATTATCTCATGGTGATAATTTTTGCGAGGTGGTATTACGAATTCAATAAAACCAGATTTCAACATAATAAAAAATCGGATGAGCAGGATAATAGTCCTGGCATTGATCGGTATTTTCTTTTTGACCGGGGCATCTGCACAGGATGAGAATACGGATATTTCCTGTTATCATTGCCATCCGGCACAGGTGAATGAATTCCGGGCAAGCATACATTTCAATAAAAATACTTGTGCGGACTGTCATGGCGGAGACATAAATATCAGTGGAAGTGTTGTTTCCATTAATGTGATGCATACGAACTTTACTGGAACGCCTTCACCTGTAAATGTCACGAACTTCTGTTCAAAATGTCATGGGAATGAAACCAGGGTATATGAAGACAGCATTCACTGGAAAAGACTGAAGGAAGGAAGAACATCAGCGTCGTGTACCGATTGTCACGGCATCCATAATATCCTTTCATCGAAAAACCCCAATTCTTCGACATACTCGGCAAATGTACCGGAGACATGTGCAACATGCCATGAAAACCAGACCAGAATGCAAGCTTTATATTATGGTATCAGGACAGACAGGTTTGACACTTACAAAAAATCTTTCCATTATAAGTCTTATGCAGGCGGCGGGAGGTTACTTGCAAGCTGTTCGGATTGTCATGAAAACCACGATACAAGGCAGGCAAGTGATCCGGAATCAGCAATAAATCCCGCGAATTTGCCGTCTACCTGCGGAAAAAACGGGTGTCATCCGGGTGCAAATAATGTATTTATTTATGGGGGTAAAGTCCATGAAGAGCAGTCTGTTTACCTGCTTTCCCTTGATGCAAAAAGGCTTGTAACGTATTTCTATATACTTATGATCCTTTTTGAACTTACCTTTACAATAGGGCTTATTTTCCTCGGGATTACATCAAATTTTGAAATAAGAAGGAGGCATTGATCATGGTAGAATTAAAATTCAAGAGGTTTACCCTGAACCAGCGCATACAGCATATAATATTTTTTACCTCATTTATCCTGCTTGCGTATACGGGTTTTCCTCTCAAGTTCCCCGAAGAATGGTGGTCAAGGTGGATGATAGAATCAGTAGGAGGATTCGATAACAGGACATTTATCCATCATTTTTCCGGCCTTGCAATGATAGGAGTGAGTATATATCATGTTGTTTACCATATACTTGAGAAACCCCGCTATGAAATACTGTTCAATCTTAAAGATCTCGAGGACTTCAAGCAGCAGGTACGGTATTTCCTGAGATATTCTGATGAGCATCCGAAATTCGGGAGATATACCTGGAAACAGAAATTCGAATATTTCGGGGCAGGATTCGGAGCAGTCATAATGGGTTTTACGGGATTATTGATGTGGCAGCCTTTTGAGGCCATGAAATATTTCCCGATAGGATTTGTGCAGATAGCGAACCTGTTTCATACATGGGAAGCTGTCCTTGCTTCCATTGCAATCTTTATAGGGCACTTCTATGATGAGCAGTTCGGGAAATTCCCAAATCTTGCATGGCTGACAGGGAATATTCCGGAAGAAGAAATGCGGCATGAGCATCCCCTGGAATATGAAGAAGCCATGAAAAGCCAGAAAATTGCAAATACGGAAAATAGGGAGCATAAGGAACACAAAAATATATTGATCGTGGGATTTGCGAAACTTGTGTTCACGATAATCTTCCTTACAATTTGCATCTGGATGGTGTGGATATCGTATAACGTTCTTATGGAAGCTGTTAAGACGTATGTCCTGAACGTGGTATAGCATGAAAGGTTTTCAAAAACGATTTTTTCTTTTTTATTGTCATTTTATGTCATAAAAAATCTTTAATGGACACAAAACCCGGATATCTTCGCAAATACTTTTTTAGGATTGTCATTTTATATGTTTAATAAAGGAGTGAGGAAAAATGAATATTACACGGCATATCTCACTTGAAGATGAATATATTGAGAAATTAAAACCCTATGCTGATAAGCATAACGGGAATTTCGGCGCAGCATTAAGGGATATGATCTGCCAGGCCGGGAAGTATGATACCAGGATCAATTCATCGGCAATAGACCATTCCTTATTTAACTGGATACTCGGGGAAATAGATGAAAAACTCCTTCCTTCTGAGATACTCAATGAATTCATAAATCCGGTAATGATGAATTCAATGGACAACCTGGAAAATTATCTTAACCGGAAATTCGGGGAACTTAAGTGGGGAATTTGCATCACATTAAGATCTGACAATGATATTTTCCCGGGTGAAGTATTGATGGAGATAAAAGGCGATAATCAGAAGATAAAGTTCATTACCAGCTTAATTGCCCAGTATATTGTCAAAAACTCACTTAAAATCATACCTCTTGAAGTCATGTCGGTCATTAATACTAATGAAGGTATAAAAGTAGAATTATCAGGTTCAAACTATAAAGATGCACTCCTTAGCCTTGAGACTTTTTTTGGAAAGACAGACGAGCTTATCAGGACTATAAAGACGCGCCCGGAATTCTGGAAATCCCTGTTCAACAGGCATCTTGTAAGTAATTATAATATGGTCACTGTCCACAGGAATTATTTTGAGGATCTGCTNGAGGGTAAAATACCNGCATGGGAGNTCACAATAGAAAATATNGCAAAAAAACCCATNCGGGAAATCCNTCTTACGGAAATGCTTCANNTNATNAAAGAGGTCTTTGAAACATCANGGATAGTTAACAGGNTGGAAATCGATAAGGATACACTTGTTTTATTCCACAGCTACAGGGACAGGGCAGCTATTGAAAAACTAAGAAAAAGCGCTCATGCGCTCCTTGAGGCAAATGGCCATATGTACGATGCCAGGGCAACNGCCAANATCATAATACTGACCCACAGGTCTGANGTCGGGATAAAAATAAATGAGATNGTTAAGACNTTGAAAAACAGCAATACCAGGCTTGACCAGGAGCTTCTGGTATTTCTTGGATTCTTAAAAGGATTAAAGGACATTCCTGATATTCCCATATCTCTGACATCCCTGGGTCGAAGGACAGGCAAATCCTTAATGCAGGGGTATGAACAGGAAAAACTTATCAAGACATGGACACTGGATAACTTCCAGAAGGCATTACAGAATATAGATGCAAGACTCCACAGGGAAAGTGAATGGAAATTAGAAGGAAAGGATCTGCTCTATACAATCAGGAAATGTAATATTGCAGGAAATGGAACTGAATTTGATAATTACGTCTGTCATACTATGAGGGAGACATTTAAAGGGGCATTAAGTTACGCTTTTGGGAACAAAGCCCAGATGTACGCGAAACATTTACTGACGCATGGAGATAATTTCTGTGAGGTGATTATAAGGATACATTGACCTTATTTTCAAAATAATCCTGTCATTTGCCATATTTTGTATCTATAGGGCCATTCGATGGCATATCATGTCCCTTTTATGTCATATTATGTCTATTCATGGCTTTCCATGCTATCTTCCTGTCAAATATTCTTTTAA
>VEPM01000004.1 GCA_012026795.1 Candidatus Methanoperedens sp. | reverse complement strand
CTCCAAAAACTCGACAGGGGCGCGCCTATAGACTCCAATGATAAGAATGCCATTCTTATTTCCTATCGTCTTGCAGAAGACCTGAAATTAGATGTCGGGAATGAAGCGGAGCTTGCCTTTGAGAACGGACAGGTCAAATTATATAATGTAAAAGGGATTGTCCGGACTGGAGACAAAGATTTTGACGGCTCCACAGTTATAATGCCTCTTATTGAGGCTGACAGGCAGCTTGCAATTGATAATAGTGCTTCCGTTATCCTGATTCGGCTTTCGGATAAGGACCTGGCAGGTACATACAAGCAGGGGTTAATTCAGGATCTTGAAGTAAGTAATATTAAAACATGGAAGGAAGAGACCGAATTCTTGCTAAGTTTTGCAGATGCATGGAAAGGTTTTACTGCTGTTATATCCTCGGTTGGCTTGATNGCNGCAGCNATCTCGGTNGGNATAGTAATATACATAAATGTACTTCATAAAAGAAGGCAGATAGGGATAATGAAAGCCATAGGAGCGAAAGACTCCTTCATTTTTACGGTTTTTATAATAGAGGCTGCGCTTTTTGGCGTAATAGGAGTTTCCATTGGGAACATTGTGGGATACCTTGCAACCTGGTACCTGGAAACGCATCCTTTTTACGACGCCATAATGCAGACATGGATAAGCGCAAGGTTCGGCTATTACCTGCTTTATAATGCAACGCTCATTTCTTTTACAGTAACAATACTGGCCGGGGTATATCCGGCTATCAAAGCAAGCAGGGTGGACATTATTAAAGCCATNTGGGGGAAGTAAGATGTCAGGTGTTTTCTTTTATGCAAGAAAAGATGCCGAAAAAAATAAACGAATGTTTTTTTTAATTACAATAGCTATTGCGCTATCAACTGCAAATATTATCATCCTGAACGGGGTCATGGACGGCATAACCGATGACTTCCTTGAAAGGACAATGGAGACCACGTCAGGTCACCTTAATATTTATCCGAATGAGAATGACAGATACATAGATGGGTTGGGCATAAAAGAACAAAAACTTGAAGGTCTGGAAGAAGTAATCGCTTATTCTCCCAGAATTACCACAGGCGGTGCATTATCTTATAAGGAAAAGTCCAGGTCTGTGAGGATTATAGCTCTGGATCCTTCAAAAGAAAACAGGGTTACAATCCTGTTAAGCAAAATTGATTCAGGGGAAACCCTGAAAGCTAACGATAGAGACGGGATTTTAATATCATATCGACTGGCAGATGAGTTAGAAGCCAAAGTTGGGGATGAAGCAACTATCGTATTTGAAAAAGGAAATACCANGGTGTTCAGGATAAGGGGGGTATTGCGCACAGGGATGGCGATGGATACTAATACAGTTATAGTAAATTTTGAGGCAGCTGCAGAACAGTTAAATCTGAATAACAAAGCATCGATCATTCTTATCAAGCTTTCAGATAAAGCTCTCTCAGGACAGTATAAAGATATAGTTTCAGGAAAGCTTGGAATCCAGAAAGTCAAAGAATGGAAAGAAGAAGTGGAATCCATGTGGAGTACAATCAGGACATATAAGGAGATAATCGCCACAATAAATGCGATCGGATTATTTGCAGCAGCTGTTTCGGTAGGGGTTATACTGTATATCAATATAGTCCATAAGCAAAGACAAATTGGTATAATGAAAGCCATAGGAATGAAAGATTTCCAGATATTGTCGGTATATATTATCGAGGCGGCAGTTCTCGGGATAATAGGTATACTGATAGGAGACGGA
>VEPM01000003.1:880-1533 GCA_012026795.1 Candidatus Methanoperedens sp. | reverse complement strand
CACAATGCACACCTATTTCCCGTGCACCAAGGCAGGTCCCCGTTCTTAAAACCCGCTCCCCGGCCATTATATCCGAGCCTGCCTGCATAACATTTTCATTAATCGAGACAGGGCGGTGGATAAAAATATCTTTATCAAAATGCGTATATTCAACCATAACTACCGAATCCGCTCCTTCCGGCATTACCGCACCAGTTGCGATCTCAGCAGCCTCTCCCTTTTGAAGAAAAACACCGGGGTCGGTTCCTGCAGGGATATATCCAACAATTTTAAGCCGGACCGGCCTGTCCTCACGTGCAGTGTAAGTATCAGATGCATACACGGCATAACCATCCATCGATGCCCTGGTAAAAGGAGGGACATCCACCTGCGAAACAACATCCATTGCAAGGATATGTCCTGAAGCGTCTTCTACATCCACTTCGAATATATGAGGTTTAATATCAAGGCCGTTGATGATCTGCCTTGCTTCATCACGGGTTACAAGTTTCCTGAATTCTTTTCTCACAGGCATTATCATGAATCCTGTGGTTAAATCATTTTCCGGAATTTTTAGAAAAACATTCAGATATTTTTTTGTACAACTTATACATTTATAATAATATATGTCAAGTGTAACCTTTCTTGGCACTGGTGGCGGAAGGATGGTCGTT
>VEPM01000003.1:0-780 GCA_012026795.1 Candidatus Methanoperedens sp. | reverse complement strand
CTGCAACTTGATGAGGATTCACCTGTTACCGCTGTACAGATCGGAGATCCTATAACCCAGAAGAAGATGCTTGATTTCCTGCTTGAGGCTCGCGATAAGGGATTATATGGATCAATAACAGACGATGGCGCAGGCGGCCTTTCATCATCGGTGGGTGAGATGGCGCAGCTTTGCGGAGGATGCCTGATTGAACTTGATAAATGCCCCCTGAAATATCCCGGCCTTGACCCATGGGAGATTCTTGTTTCCGAGTCGCAGGAGAGGATGACGCTTGCTGTTTCTCCTGAGAAGATTGATGAATTCCTCGCTCTTGCTAAAACAAGAGACGTTGAGGCCACTGTTATCGGAACATTTACAGATTCGGGCAAATTCCATGTAAAATACGGGGATAGGAATGTGGCTTATCTGGATATGGAGTTTTTGCATAATGGTCTTCCAGCCATGAAACTGAACGCGCGCTGGATACAGCGCAATTTTGAAGAGCCTGTGCTCGGTATTGTAGATCTGACCGCGGTCCTGAAAAACCTTCTTTCGCGCCTCAATATATGTTCAAAAGAATATGTCATCAGACAGTACGACCATGAAGTTCAGGCAGGATCAGTCATCAAACCATTAACTGGAGACGGACCGAGTGATGCAGCGGTTATCCGCCCGCTGCTTGATAGCATGGAAGGAGTTGTTGTTGCAAATGGCATCTGTCCGAGATACGGTGATATCGATACGTACCATATGACGGCCTGCGCCATCGATGAGGCAGTACGAAATCACATTGCAGTAGGC
>VEPM01000002.1 GCA_012026795.1 Candidatus Methanoperedens sp. | reverse complement strand
ATATTGGTTTTTCGGATAATTATTTTCAATGTTGCTGTTTTAGAGAAAATTTGCCAGTATTGTCTGGCTTAACCGGAAAAAGGGGGTCTGAATAGTTACCCTGTTTCTTTTATTATCTCGCTGAAATAGCTTCCAGGGAAGGATTTAATAAAACCATATAGTTTTTCCCTGTTCATATTTTCCAGAATATTTGAGCTATTTAATCTCTTATAGCCACCAAGGATGGGAAAAAGCCTGATTGGAAAAAAAGTTTCCGGAGAAGAGGTTATATTAGTAAAACCCAGCAGAATAAGAAAAAGCCAGTAAGGAATAGGTTTGACTTCGATCTCATGCACTTCCTCACCTGCTACCGGAGCGCCCGATTTGTCGCTCTGGGAGGGGCGTACTGTGTACTCGGTGGCTAAAGCTGTAGGGACCGATAGCAAAAAGAAAAAGCAAAGGAGGAAGGTATTCAGTCTAATGCTGATAGACGTTAAAGTTGTAGTCTTCCGTTCCAACGACTGATACTCCATATGCCTCATACTTCCATTGTCCTGCTTCTACATAACCCTGACCTGGAACAATATCAATATGTATCCTGCCATCAATCAACCAAACGTTTCTGATGCTTTATTTCACTGAATCAATTTGCAAACCGAATCAGTTAGGCACTTTTCATAGAAATTATATAAGCATCTAAGACTTTTAAGAAATCGTGCGGGGTTCAACGGAACTTACCAAAGAATGGTTAAACCCCAGACATCGCCCCAAGGCAAAATAAGGTTAGTACTTCAAATGTATTAAAGACTTGCCTGGTTTTGCCTCATGGGATAAAAAATAAGAGGTGAAAAAGAACATGAAAACAAATTTAAAATTAGGAATAGGGGCAATGCTCACTGCAATGCTGCTTGTGAGCATGTCCCTTATGCCTGTAGTGAATGCTCAAGGACAGGATAGTGGTGGAAAACCTGTATTGGATAATAAGGATCCACTGTTGTATGATGCACAAATATATGCGTCAAATAATAATGTTAGTACTGAGGAAGCTCTCCGTCGATTCCAACTTCAAAACATTCCAATGCCCGAAGAAGAACTGAAAACGAAGGAAGTTGAGACATTTGCAGGACTTTGGATTGAGCACACTCCAGAATTCAAGATTGTTGTGCAGTTTACTCGTAATGGCGAGGAGACAATCAAACAATACTTGGAACAATATCCAGAGTTCGCCAACGTTGTTGAGGTGCGCAACACTGCAAAAGTATCCTTAGCTACCCTCCAAAGAGATCAAGCCAATGCTTTAAATTTAGCCCGTGCATCAGATATACCTGTAGAGTCAGACATCAATGTATATAATAACAGTGTTGGGTTGTATATGACTAAATCTGATAGGGGCAGGTTTGATGATGCTTTACTAAGAAGGGAGGGACGATTATCAGATAAAGTTAGAGTGGTGGCGGTTGAGGCAGAAACAATGGGAATAGACGAAGCCAACATTTATGGTGGACTCTCATTGAATGGCTTGATTTCCTGTACAAGTGGTTTTTCGGTAAAGCAAGGTTGGATATTCATCACTAAAGGCATCACAACAGCCGGTCACTGCTCAGATACCCAGTCATATAATGGTAATAGTCTTACTTTTCAAAGTGAAGCGTGGACGGGCAGCTATGATGCTCAGTGGCACACTGCGCCAGGGTACACTGTGACGAATAAAATACAGTGGTGGAACGATGGTAGTACACGTAATATAACCGCGACGAAAAGTCGAAATGACCAACGAATTGGTGAATATGTTTGTAAGTATGGTAGGACCACCGCTTATACATGTGGTTACATCAGTAGTA
The DNA here is from genome assembly GCA_012026795.1 of Candidatus Methanoperedens sp. Lineage (NCBI taxonomy): Archaea > Methanobacteriati > Methanobacteriota > Methanomicrobia > Methanosarcinales > Candidatus Methanoperedentaceae > Candidatus Methanoperedens > Candidatus Methanoperedens sp. The sequence goes on along the minus strand of VEPM01000002.1, from coordinate 84,896 downwards.
AAGACTTTAACCCACAAACCCAACAGAATAATGCAGCAACTTTTATTCGGGTTGATAACACGGGGGGTTACAATGATCTTTCTTCTGAGGGAGATAGCGGAGGTCCATGGTTCATCGGCAATACTGCATATGGAACACATAAAGGCGCACCTACCGATGACCCCAATGATGCCATCTATATGGCAGTCGACTATTTGGAGGCTGGGCTTGGCGTCAGCGTGATGACATCCCCATAAAGTAGGGAAACAATAATCAAAAAAAAGTAGAGGTAAAATGAATATAAAATTAAAAGTATTGATGATTGGACTCCTTATATCAACATTGATTAGTGGGTGTGTTGAAGAGACAGAGCAAAACTTTATATCAGTCGATACTTCAACCTCTACTCCTTTTTTTCCAAAACAAAAAGAGATTCCTGCAAGTTATATGGAAGCGAGATTAGTTGGTGAATTAGTAATTTCAAATGGTTGTCTCCGTGTGGATAACTATTTGGTCGTATGGCCGCATGGTTTTTCAATAAGCACTGATGATAAGGTAATCCATATCATTAATAACACTGGCAAATCTATTGCACATGTGGGAGATAAGGTCAAACTTGGCGGTGGTGGTGGTGAAATGCCCGATGAAAGTATAGCAAAATATTCTGCAGAGTTGCCGAATGATCATTGTTCTGGACCTTACTTTATTGTAGGAGAGGTGTTAACAAGTGATTAAAAGCCAGGGAGAGGTAGTGTTCAGGATTCGTGGCTTAATTTAATGAATGTTCGCAAAAGCAACTAAATCCCAATGGCCTGTAGGCAAATAAGGTTAGGACTTTCAAAGTGTATGAGCATCCAAAAAACGCACAGCTAAGCTGCAAAATCTTTGCGACCTTTGCGTTCTTTGCGATGAGAATTCCATGTAATTCCATGTTACCCCAGCATGTATGTGGACACTAAGATTAGCTTTGAACATATTTATGCGTTAAGTTTATATACTATACTCACTAACCTAAGGTTAGTAACCTCAGGTCACTAACTCGGGGTGAAACATAAACATGGAATCAGCACAACTGTTAGACATACTTGGAAATGAGAACCGGAGGAAGATCCTTCACCTCCTGGCAAGCCGACCATGCTATATGAGCGAGATAGCAGAAAGGCTTGACGTGGGTGCAAAAGCAATACTCGGGCATCTTCTGCTCCTCGAGCAGGCAGGTCTGATAGAAGCAAACGTAGATGAACAACGGCGCAAATACTTCCATATTACAGATAACCTCCGTCTTGAAGTGTTTGTGTCGCCGTATTCATTTGAGGTTGAAGTTACCACTGCCGCCTTTCCTGCACCAAAAGAGTATGCACCAGCAGACCAGCAAGCGATCATGACCTTAAAATCGCTTTACGGCCAGATACAGGAACTCATAGAAAAAAGACAGCAATTAATGCAGGAGTACCAGCAGATCCAGGGAAACATAACCGGGGCGATGGGACATTATATGGATGCCATCGAGGATACAGCGGAAGATAACATTGAAGCGGAAATACTCTATGCACTGCTAAAAGGCCCGACAAATGCGCGCGTATTGTCCATGCAGCTTGGAATTCCTGAGTATGTGATCGAGGGATATATTGTAAAAATGGAACAAAAAGAAATCCTTAAAAGAGATGGGAATAATTATATAATAGGCTAAAGAATATAAAATATATACAAATTAAAAAGAGGTAAAACAATGGAAAAAGATTGGAGAAAGACTGATAAGGGATTTTTCAATGAATTTGAAAAAGAAATTGAGCAGATGAATGACCTGGTTAACCGGATGATGCAATCCATAGGAAAAGAACCGCAAGTTTATGGTTTTAGCATGCAGGTAGGGCCTGACGGCATACCGCATGTGGAGCGTTTCGGAAATGTCTTGCCTGTTGGCAAGGACAGGGATGTCAGGGAGCCATTCACAAGCGCATTGGTCGATGAAAAAAATAATGAATTTAATATTACGGCAGAAATGCCAGGGATTAATAAAAAAGATATCGAGCTCAATGCGACAGAAAAAGAAGTTGTTATCAAAGCAGACAGTAACTCAAGGAAATACTACAAGTTTATAAAAACACCGGTACCTGTTGATCCGGATAGCGCGTCAGCAAAGTATAACAACGGGGTGCTTGAAGTAACGTTCAAATTCAAAGAAACGAAAAAACCGGATGCAAAGTCGATAAAGATCGAATAAATGAATGAAACATAATTGGAGATTAATAAAAAGGAAAATATGGATAAGAAAGACAAAACCGTAAATCTCAAGGTCATTGAAGCAAAATCCTATGATGCAGGACGCGGTATTGCCAGGATCGACCCTGAAGTGGCTTATGAACTGGGTTTGCAGACAGGCGATGTCATAGGTATCGAGGGGACTAAGAGGACGGCTGCACTTGTATGGCCGGGTTATCCTGAGGACAGCAATTCGGGATTAATACGCATTGACGGAACAGTACGAAGAAACGCAGGAGTCAGTATCGATGACAGGGTACATATCCGAAAAATTCATACTGCGCCAGCTGAAAAAATCCTGTTCTCACCCACACAGCCCTTAAAAATACAGGGTGGGGAGGCATATCTCGCCCATAATCTTGAGGGGCGCGTAATTACCCGGCATGATGTAGTTGAATTAAATATTATGGGCCGGCGCGTTGACCTTGTGGTCATGTCCATAAAACCAGTTTCTGACTCCGTGATCATCGGAGGAAGTACAGTAATAGAGATCAGCGATAAGCCAGCAAAAGAAATGCCTTCTATTCCCAGGGTCTCGTACGAAGATATAGGCGGGCTGGGAGATGAGGTAAGGAAAGTCAGGGAAATGATCGAACTTCCTTTGCGGCATCCTGAGCTTTTTGAACGTCTCGGGGTAGAAGCGCCAAAAGGAGTTCTTCTCCATGGCCCTCCCGGAACCGGGAAAACCATGCTTGCAAAAGCTCTTGCCTCTGAAACAAATGCAAACTTCCTGACCCTTAGCGGGCCTGAAATAATGAGTAAATTCTATGGCGAATCAGAAGAGAAGCTGAGGGATATATTCCAGCAGGCTGAGGAGAATGCGCCAAGCATCATATTAATTGATGAGATAGATAGCATCGCTCCCAAGAGAGAGGAAGTCACAGGAGAAGTGGAGAGGCGCGTAGTAGCACAGCTGCTTGCTGTAATGGATGGACTTAAAGCCCGCGGGAAAGTAGTAGTAATCGGGGCCACGAACAGGCCCAATGCCCTTGACCCTGCACTTCGCCGCCCCGGCAGGTTTGACCGCGAGATCGAGATCGGAGTCCCGAACAGGAAAGCCCGTTTTGAGATATTGCAGATACATACCAGGGGAATGCCTGTGGCTGATGACGTGAAACTTGACAGGATCGCGGATCTGACGCATGGTTTTGTGGGCGCAGACCTTGCCGCCCTTACGCGCGAGGCTGCCATGAATGCTATCAGGCGCCTGCTTCCGGAGCTTGACCTTGAAGTACAGAGCATTCCCGCAGATATCCTTGACAGGTTGATCGTTACAGGAGAAGACTTTACAAATGCGCTGCGGGAGATGACACCATCCGCACTTCGTGAAGTATTCATCGAATCCCCCAATATCCACTGGAGCGATATTGGAGGGCTTCCTGACGCAAAACAGGAATTAAAGGAAGCTGTTGAATGGCCGATGAAATATCCGAACCTGTTCAAGCAGACCGGGGCAAGACCGCCAAAAGGGATACTGCTTTATGGCCCGCCTGGAACAGGGAAGACCCTGCTTGCAAAAGCGGTGGCTACTGAAAGCGAGGCAAATTTCATAAGCGTAAAAGGGCCGGAATTCATGAGCAAATGGGTCGGGGAAAGCGAAAAGGCCATCCGCGAAACATTCAGGAAAGCAAAGCAGGCGGCGCCGTGTATCGTTTTCTTTGATGAGATAGATTCAATTGCCCAGGTAAGAGGCGTGAGTTCGGATTCCCATGTGACTGAGAGGGTTATCAGCCAGATGCTTTCTGAGATAGACGGGCTTGAAGAGATGCATAGCATTACCGTAATTGCTGCGACCAACAGGCCGGATATCATTGATCCTGCGCTTCTTAGGCCCGGAAGGATCGACCGCCTGATCTACATAATGCCTCCTGACAGGGACTCAAGGCTTGAGATATTCAAAGTCCATACTGCCAGGACCCCGCTTGATAGCGATGTTGATCTTGAAACGCTTTCTGATGATACCGAGGGTTTCACCGGGGCTGACATTGCATCAGTATGCAATGAGGCTACGATACTGGCGATCAGGGAATATGTGGTTTCAGGAAAACAAACAGATGATGAGTCTGTGAAGCAATTAAAAGTGGGCTACCATAATTTCAGGGATGCCATGGTAAAAGTGAAGCCGCATTCTAAGAAAGAACTGGAGAAATATACCAAGATATCTGAGAATTTCATATACCAGTGATAAACTGGTATGTGGAAATCCCTTATTCTTTTTTTGTTTATCGAAGGTTATTTCAGTAAAGTCTATAGGTGGAACAATATCAAGACTCGATGAAGGAACATTTTAATGCCAGAGGGGTACATTTTGTAATATTATGAAGGAAGACATGAAGGAAGATCTCTGTATAGTTCCTGATACGAGTGTAATAATCGACGGCCGAATAACAGCCAAATTAAAAGCCGGGGAATTGAAATCAGCCAGGATCATAATAGCTGAAGCGCTTATGTCCGAGCTTGAAGCGCAGGCAAACCGCGGGAAAGAAATGGGCTTTAAGGGATTAGAAGAGATAAAAGAGCTCAGCGACATGGCAAAAAGAGGGGAGATCACGCTTGAATTTACAGGAAAAAGACCATCTTTTGAGCAGATAAAACTTGCATCAGGGGGAGAGATCGATGCCATGATCAGAAACATTGCTGTCGAGAATAACGCCTTTTTCATCACAAGCGACAGAGTGCAATCGGAAGTCGCGCGCGCCAGGGGATTGGATGTTGAATTCCTGATGCCCCTCGTAGAAGAATTAAAAGCACTTAGCATCGAAGATTATTTCACTGATGATACTCTTTCTGTTCACCTCAAGGAAAATGTCCGGCCCTGCGCAAAAAGAGGCAGCGTGGGTAAACAGAAACTTGTGAAAATCAGGGAAGAAGCCAGCACGGAAAAAGAGCTTCATATGATCACAAGAGAATTAATAGAAAGAGCAAAACGCGATCATGATTCTCATCTTGAAATAGAATATGATGGTGTCATGGTATTCCAGATAGGTTCTATGCGCATAGCAGTAGCACAGCCGCCATTTTCCGACGGGCTGGAAATAACAGCTGTAAGGCCGATCGCAAACGTCGGCCTGGATGATTATAAACTCAGCAAGGAATTAAAAACCAGGATCATCGAACGGCAGCGTGGTATTCTTGTGGCAGGACCTCCAGGTGCAGGGAAATCTACATTTGCAGCAAGCGTGGCCGGGGTACTTTTCGAACAGGGTTTTATTGTCAAAACAATGGAATCGCCCCGCGATTTACAGGTGCCTGAGGCAATAACACAATATGCGCCCATCCAGCGGGATATGGAAAAAACAGCCGATATCCTGCTTCTTGTCAGGCCGGATTACACTATTTATGATGAGGTCAGGAAAACAAAAGATTTCCAGGTATTTGCAGACATGCGAATGGCAGGCGTCGGGATGATAGGGGTAGTCCATGCAACAAGGGGTGTTGACGCTATCCAGAGGTTGATCGGGCGTGTTGAACTGGGGATAATCCCGCAGGTAGTGGATACTGTAATTTTCATAGATAAAGGACAGGTTTCAAAGGTATATGATGTAATATTTACTGTAAAAGTGCCGCAGGGGATGATCGAACAGGATCTTTCAAGACCTGTTATAACAATAACGGATTTTGAGACCAGAGCGGTCGAGTATGAAATATACACATACGGGGAACAGGTTGTTGTGATGCCGGTGACCGGGGTTGAAATGGAACCCCCGGCCACATGGGGGCTTGCTGCCAGGGAAATCGAAAAAGAATTGATGAAATATACCAGCAACAGGATTGATGTGGAAATCGTATCGGATTCCAGCGCTACGGTTTATATGAATGAAGAAGATATAGCAGGGGTCATTGGGAAAGGCGGCAAGACAATTGACCTGATCGAAAAAAAGCTGGGGATACACCTTGATATTCGAGAGAGAAAGGCTGATATGCCCTGGAAAGGAAGTTCAAAGTCACAAAAAAAAGATACAGGGATTACAAGTTTCGTGCCTGCAGTTGAGCGTTCAAAGAAATATGTTATACTTACGGTCAGGGAATTATCCGGTGCAACTGTAGATGTTTACAGCGGTGATGAATGTCTTTTCACAGCAACCGTAGGAAGAAAGGGGGATGTGAAGATAGGAAAAGAAACTGAGGCCGCATTTCGTATATTAGAGAATCCTTCTATAATTACAATGAGATTGGCTGGTAAAGAGTAATTCGAATTGTCCTGTACTTTTTTCAGGTTTTTGAATGATCATCGAATATTTTTATTAAATTTTTTAAAGTTTTTCAAGTATTCAAACTTAAAATTGAAATTACATCGTTTATAAACGTATAAAAACTATCATTAAACAATATTAAACAAAAATAGTTATTATGGTACTTTTTAATCATATTTAGGACTATCAAAACTCATAAAACTCTCAACAGGTATATATTCAATCGTTTTGATACGAACTTTGTGATATTCTGCAAATATGAAAAAAAATATTTCAAATTCTGTATTTACGAATTGAAGTGGCGAATAAAAAATATTTTGATGACCATTTGCAGAACATCGGACAAAAAAAAGGAGAAAAAATACATGAATAAAAAATTGAATTTTGGGACATTACTTTTAGTAATGGCTCTGGTACTGATACCACAAGGATCAGCAGCAACTCTCGACGGAGCAGCCATATATGCAAGCAAATGTTCCGGGTGTCACGGATCTTTAGCGACACACAGTATGATTCCTTCTGGAATAACAGCAGCCCAAATAACAGCATCCTTTGCACCAGGAGGGAAAATGTACGGTAAAGGTGTGACATTAGCAGCAGGAGAGGCACAGGCAATAGCCGATGCTATAACACCACCAGTAGCAGACACCACTAAACCGGTAATAACAGCACCAGCAGATGTTTCAGTCGTAGCAGCAGCAGTGCTTCCAATGACAGTAAATATTGGCACAGCGACCGCAACAGACAATAGCGGTATAGCACCTGTAATTACAAATGATGCACCAGCCAAATTCGGACTTGGCGTCACAACTGTAACATGGACTGCAACTGACGGCTCAGGTAACTTTGCAACCGCAACTCAGAAAGTTACAGTAACCGCGACTGTACAAATACCAGTATTAACAACTATAACTGTAACACCCGCAGCAGCAAATTTATTGGTTAACGGAACACAGGTATTTACCGCCGCTGCCAATGATCAGAATAGTAATCCGATGCCAGTTGTAATTTCCTGGACAAGCAGCAATGAAACAGTGGGTACAATCGACGCAAGCGGCAATTTCAGTGCATTAGCAGCAGGTATAACAACTATTAAGGCAGAAAATGGGACTGTAAACGGAACAGCATCAGTAACAGTAACCACGGCTGCCCAAACGCCAGTATTAACAACCATAAAGGTAGTACCGCCAACAGCAAAAATAATTGTTGGTAAAAACAGGTCATTTATGGCAAAAACATTTGACCAGTTCAATAATACAATCTCTGCTCTTGTGACATGGGAAAGCAGCAATACATCGGTAGGTACGATTGATAATAACGGTAACTTTACAGCATTATCAGCAGGAAAAACAACAATTACAGCCACAAATGGAACGATCACTGGATCTGCCACAATTACAGTGAAGGCAAAATTATCCCGGCATATAGACGATGACAGTGAAAAAAACACAGAAGATAAAGAAGATAAAGAAGATAAAGAAGATAAAGAAGACGAACACGAGCTAGAAGAAGATTAGATGCATAAGTGCATTCTGTTATAGATAAGAGATAAAAATCCTGATATAAGGATTTTTACTTTTCTTTTTTTAGTATCTTATTATATACAAATATTTGTGATATTCTGCATCACAATTGTAGCATGAAAAATAAAGAGGAGAAAACGTATGAATAAAAAATCAGTCGGGATAGTGTTGATACTCTACGCAGCTCTGGCAGGAATACCAGGGGTTCTGGCTTATTTCCAGAAAAATAATATAATTGTACAATCTAACAGTGTGTCCTGTGGTTCATGCCATCCTGATCCGGGCGCCAGCACCCCCGAAAAATGTGAATACTGCCACAAAGACCCCAAGGACCTTATACCTCATGCAAATGGTGGAAATTTATGTTTTGATTGCCATGTTACTGAATTTGAACATGAGAAATCATTAATAAAAGAATAGCATTTAACTGGATACATGAAATGCCAGCGATGCAGCAAGAGCGCAGTGATATACCAGAAATACTCAAATTCCCACCTGTGCAAAAATCATTTTATTGAAGATGTTGAGCGAAAGATCAAGCGCGACATCCGTAAATTCAAGATGATTGGAAGAGGTGAAAAGATAGCTGTGGCATTAAGCGGCGGAAAGGACAGCATCGCATTATTGTATGTCCTTCATAAGATCTTCCGGAACCGCCCTGACCTTGAATTTACGGCAATTACGATCGATGAGGGCATCAAGGGCTACAGAGAACATACGCTTGAACATGCCATTAAACTGACTGGCGAACTTGGTATCAGGCATACCATCAGGTCTTTTGAGGATGAGTTCAAAACATCGCTTGACGCTTTGACCCGGAATAAAGAGAATGCTTCCTGCACTCTTTGCGGGGTGCTGCGTAAAAATATCCTGAATAAAGCCGCGCGCGAGATCGGCGCTGATAAAATCGCAATAGGACATAATCTTGATGATGAATCCCAGACAATTTTAATGAATTACTTGCGCGGGGACACTGACAGGTTAAAAAGAATGCTTCCCGGAACAATCCAGAAAGGAATGGTTCCACGGATCAAGCCGCTTAGAAGTATTCCCGAAAAAGAGGTTGCTCTTTATGGGTTCATGAATAACCTTCCCGTAAGCATGGATGAATGCCCGTATGCGGGCTCAGCTCTTCGCAATGAGATACGGGATATACTGAATAATTATGAGGTAAGACATCCGGGGACGAAATACTCTCTCCTGGGCGGTTATGAATCTATTTCCGAATTTTTGCGTCCTGCTGATACGCAGATCGTGTTTTGTGAAAAATGCAATGAACCGGGCAGTGACAGGATATGCAAAACATGCAGGCTGCTCGGAAGAAAATGAATAATTATCCTGATAGAAATAATTATCCTATCATCAACATAAAAATGCGGATTATTATGAATACCCATCCGAGTGCAACAACGATCCAGATAGCCTTTTTTGCGACTTCCGCTATTGCCAGGAATATCGTCAGTACTACAAGCATTCCGATCGCATCCACAATAGATTGTGGTAAAAGAATGCCTGAAATAAATTGAATAAGCTCAACTATCTTCTGGCCAATCCAGTGCCCGATAGTGTAAATGAATGAAAGTACGTCTTCCAGTAAAGTTTCTGCCATTATTTCCCTCAAGCCAGTAACAACAGATAATATACTATTTAAACATTACCAGAAAAAAAATTAGTACTGGATATAAATCCAGCACTTTAGTTATCTATTTCACTTTAGACCTTTTCCAACCTGACCTCATCTATGTAGTAGTTGTCTCCTGCTGTCGCGAACGGTGCAAGCCAGAACTGTAGACGGCCATCCGTTACATTACCCGTAAAACCCGTAGTGGTAAATGTAGTCGTGAATACCTGCCAGCCTGTACCCAGATTTACTGTAAAGTCCGGCATGTAGACAGTAAAAGGCGAAACGTGCTTGAACAACCTTACACGCACATCGTGTCCTGTCGTTGAATATGCAACAAAGCTCAACCTGTACAGTGTATTTGGTTGCAGTGTTACTCCTGTCTGGTACAGCTGGATATTCGTACCGCTGCTGCTCAGTGCAAGTCTGGCCGCTCTTGTCCCGTTATACCCCGGGGTTGGTGCAGTGAATGTCCCTGTCCCGCTTGTAAAGAATATCCATGAAGCAGTTCCTGATTCGAATCCCGGGTTCTGTATAAGGTTTATGGAAGTTACCGGCAAAACTGTCAATACTGCGCCGTTGCTCATTACACTGCCTGCAGGATTTGTCACATTGACGCGGAAAACCGAACCGTTATCCAGTAAGGTCGCTGGCGGGGTTGTGTACGATGCGCCTGTTGCACCGGGAATATCAGTACCATTCTTCTGCCACTGGTAACTCAACGACGTTCCTGTAGCCACAACGCTAAAGGTTGCAGTCTGCCCTGTTGCAACGGTTTGACCGGCAGGATGAGTTACTATCCCCGGCAATACCGGAGCAGTACTGACCTTCTCCAGCCTTACGTTATCAATGTAGTAGGTATCTCCTGCAGATGCAAACGGTACAAGCCAGAACTGTAAACGCCCGTCAGTCACATTGCTTGCAAAACCAGTAGTCGTAAATTGCGTTGTAAATACAGCCCAGCTCGTACCGAGATTGGCCGTATAATCCAATCCATAGGTTGGGTAAGGTGAAACTTGTTTAAATAACCTTACTCTTATATCATGTCCTGTGTTCGAGTAAGCAGCAAAGCTCAACTGATAGCGTGTGTTCGGTTCAAGGGCTACCCCTGGTTGATATAACTGCATATTTGTACCAGCAGTGCTAAAAGCAAGCCTGGCAGAATTATTTCCTGCATAGGCCGGAGGTCCTGCATTGAATGTCCCAACGCCATTCGTATAGAACAGCCATGAAGTCTTTCCTGATTCAAATCCCGGGTTCTTTATTAGATTTTGTATAGTAACTGGTGGCGCAATTGCAGACAGGGTTGTAGTTCCGTCTGTATAACCTGTTGAAGTGGCAGTTGATGTAATCGTCCCCTGTGCTGTCGCATTCACGCTTATTACAACATTACCGTTAACGTCTGTTGTTCCGGTTCCTGTTGCATTACCGCTAAGAGTAACCGCCGCATTTGATACTGGTGTGACGCCGTCTGTCACAGTGAAGTTCACATTTGTCGGTACTCCGACTGTCACTGTTGTCGGAGTTGCAGTGATGTTCAGTTTTGGAACAACCGGTGGTGCACTAACAGTGTACGGCCTCATCATTTCATTCTCTTCATGCTCTAAAATATGACAGTGCCACACAAAAATTCCCGGGATATTCCATCTCGCCTTGATTCTTGTAATCTGGCCGGGATAGGCTATTACCGTGTCTTTCCATCCTGTTTCCCCTGGCTCTGGAAGTGTGATGGTGCCAACAACTCCAAACGCAGGATCGAACACCTCCCTGTTCATTACCTGGAACATGACTTGATGCAAATGTATGGGATGAGCATCTGCTGTGAAGTCGTACATCTCCCACATTTCAGTAGTGCCAAGTGTGACATTCTCCGTTACGGCATCGCCCCACATCATGGGAATTCCCATTGGCGCACCTGTTGTTGCGTTGAACATGACCGTTCCCAGCAAAGCCGCTTTCGGACACTGGAATCCGGTCAGGCTTGAATTCGAGCATTCTTCGTTAAGGGACAACAGTCTGCTCTTATTTTCTGTTCCCAGAGGAACAATTGGTGGCAATGTTATCTGATCAGCCGGAGTGCTCGTGTCCGGCGTAGTTGCTGCAACTACCCTGAACTGCATGACTTTACCGGTTGTTGCAGGGTTTGCAGGAGCAAAGTCGCCACATCCTGGATTTGTTATCGGATCCTGTCCTATCGGGCATGGCACACCGCCGCCAAATGGTGCGTCAGGACCAACGTTCTGCAAGGTTATGTTTGTTCCAACCGGGATGTTGGTGAAGTTTACTATGACATCTGCTCGTTCAGCACCTCCAAGTAAAAGCCTGTTAAGCGATGCAGGAGATGCAAGGAAACCGCCTTCAGCCCCTATCTGAGTGAAATTCATACCGTTGTCCATCTGGAGTATCAGGAACCGTGAGTTGTCACCATTCAGGAACCTGAGCCGATATTGTTTCTGCTCGACATTCATGTATGGCCAGGTTCTTCCGTTGACCATTATACTGTCGCCGAAGAACTCGGGATTCCAGATTGGAGCTATGTCACTTATCGGGAAGTATGGACCTGTGAAGCCGTCAAAGAAAACCCTGCTGTCAGGATAGAATATCGAGCCGTCATCATTGAATGATCTGTCCTGGATTGCAATCGGGATCTCTGTTATTGGCTCAGCCGGATTTACGCCGACGAACAGCTGCTGGCCTGGCCTGTTGAAACCGAGATTGAGGTCATCAGCACCCCCCCTGATAAGCCAGAAACCTGCCGGGCCCTGCATGACATTTATCCTGTCCACACCCAGAGCATGGTCATGGTACCATATGGTACTTGCCCTCTGGTTGTTCGGGTAATCGAATACCGCATTTCCCGGACCCCATGAAGCTCTGGAAGGAGCAGTTGTCTTGAATATGTCATAGTACGTTCCTGTCGTGGAATAACCTGCAGGTATATTATTGGCAGATGGTAGGAACCATGCTTCAGGATGGCCGTCAGCTTCTTGAATAGTATGTGCTCCATGCACATGGGTAACAATCGGCACAGGCCCGTCATAAGGCGTGGGGTCGGTGCCGTGGCTATCTCTTCCTGCAATCCCTGCGGCAGGATTTGCCCAGTGAAGGGTCTGGTCAACTGGTAGGAAAAACGGCAGATAGTTGCCATTCTGATCAACCAGATCGTTGATCCACTTTACACGCACAGGCCTGTTTGCCGTAGTTTCGATTGTAAATGAAGGTGCATTGAAAGTGCCCGGGGTTGTATTTGAACCATAGCCCCAGACCGTTGTTTGAGGCATTCCTGCCGGAAGTACCTGCTCCTGGAATTCCCTGGTCGCAATCTCGTAATAATCTATCGCAGGATCGGGTTGTGCGGTCTTTGGCATCTCAGGGGGTATTATTAAGAAATCCTGGAACTTCGGTATGGTTGCAGGATCAAGCGGGTTTGACACGATGACTGTTCTTGTTACATTGCCCGTGTTGCCTGCTGCATCTGTAACGGAATAATTCACTGTATATGTGCCTGCAACTGAAGTGTTTACAGGATTGTTGACTATTATAGAAGCTGTCAGATCACCATCAACATTGTCCGTTGCCATTGCTCCTGCATCCTTGTACATGACCGAGCCTACACGCAGGCTGGTTACAGGATTCCTTCCAAGAAGCGTAATAACAGGTGGTATGGCATCAACAACTGCTATAGCTGCATTTTCACTTATTTTTGAGTCCGGGACCTGATTCTCCTGTGTAATGGAAGGACTATTGTCTGATGCAGAGCTTGCACTTGCAACGCTGACATTAATGCTGCTGTTTGACATCAACATTGTCAACAGGATTACAACTGTAAGCAATAATCCTATTTTTTCAAAAAAGCCATTGGTTATTCTCTTTACTTTATGTTTTGGTTTATAGTATTCACTAACTGGCATAACATTTTTCACTCCTTTATTTTCCTACTATGTTAAGATCACAATAAAAAAAATTATTGTGTGTGAGTAATTAAGTGTGTGATACTATTTATATTTATCATATTTTAAAAATTTAAATGATAGTGTGAATTATTATCGTATAGATATGCATTATGTATGCATTATTATTACAACTTATTTTTCACTGGCTGACATTATGCCAATCCATAGTACATTGTGATGGCAAAATTATGAAAAATGTAATGAATCATCAAGATGCGGATTATTATGAATACCTATCCGAAAGTTACAACAATCCAGATAGCCTTTTTTGCAACTTCTGCTACTGCCAGGAATATGTCAGTATTTTGGCCAATCCAGTGTCAGATAGTGTATATGAATGAAAGTACGTCTTCCAGTAAAGTTTCTGCCATTATTTCCCTCAAGCCAGTAACAACAGATAATATACTATTTAAACATTACCGGAAAAAAAATTAGTACTGGATATAAATCCAGCACTTTAGTTATCTATTTCACTTTAGACCTTTTCCAACCTGATCTCATCTATGTAGTAGTTGTCTCCTGCTGTCGCGAACGGTGCAAGCCAGAACTGCAGACGGCCATCCGTTACATTACCCGTAAAACCCGTAGTGGTAAATGTAGTCGTGAATACCTGCCAGCCTGTACCCAGATTTACTGTAAAGTCCGGCATGTAGACAGTAAAAGGCGAAACGTGCTTGAACAACCTTACACGCACATCGTGTCCTGTCGTTGAATATGCAACAAAGCTCAACCTGTACAGTGTATTTGGTTGCAGTGTTACTCCTGTCTGGTACAGCTGGATATTCGTACCGCTGCTGCTCAGTGCAAGTCTGGCCGCTCTTGTCCCGTTATACCCCGGGGTTGGTGCAGTGAATGTCCCTGTCCCGCTTGTAAAGAATATCCATGAAGCAGTTCCTGATTCGAATCCCGGGTTCTGTATAAGGTTTATGGAAGTTACCGGCAAAACTGTCAATACTGCGCCGTTGCTCATTACACTGCCTGCAGGATTTGTCACATTGACGCGGAAAACCGAACCGTTATCCAGTAAGGTCGCTGGCGGGGTTGTGTACGATGCGCCTGTTGCACCGGGAATATCAGTACCATTCTTCTGCCACTGGTAACTCAACGACGTTCCTGTAGCCACAACGCTAAAGGTTGCAGTCTGCCCTGTTGCAACGGTTTGACCGGCAGGATGAGTTACTATCCCCGGCAATACCGGAGCAGTACTGACCTTCTCCAGCCTTACGTTATCAATGTAGTAGGTATCTCCTGCAGATGCAAACGGTACAAGCCAGAACTGTAAACGCCCGTCAGTCACATTGCTTGCAAAACCAGTAGTCGTAAATTGCGTTGTAAATACAGCCCAGCTCGTACCGAGATTGGCCGTATAATCCAATCCATAGGTTGGGTAAGGTGAAACTTGTTTAAATAACCTTACTCTTATATCATGTCCTGTGTTCGAGTAAGCAGCAAAGCTCAACTGATAAAGGGTATTCGGCTCCAGTTTTATTCCTTGCTGATATAACTGCATATTTGTACCGACAGTGCTAAAAGCAAGCCTGGTAGAATTATTTCCTTCATAGGCCGGAGGTGCTACACTGAACGTCCCGCCGCCATTCGTATAGAATGTCCATGAAGTCTTTCCTGATTCAAATCCCGGGTTCTGTATGAGGTTTGTAGGAGTTACTGGCAAAACTGTCAATATTGCACCATTACTCATTATATTGCCCCATGCATTTGTCACATTCACGCGGAAGACCGAACCGCTATCAGCCAGTACTGTAGTCGGTGTCGTATAAGTCGCCCCTGTAGCGCCCGGTATATCCGCCCCGTTTTTCTGCCATTGATAACTTAACGGTAGAGTACCTGCTGCTGTTACACTAAATGTGGCTGTCTGCCCTTCAATAACCGTCTGGCTTGATGGTTGCGTTATAATAGCCGGGGCAGTGGGGTATGATACTCCCGTATATGCTGATGGGGCACTCAACACGCTGGCAACAGGGAAACCTATTGATGGGGCGGCGTATACCGCAGTGTCACCGATAACGTTGGAAGCCAGCACACGGTAGTAATACGAAGCGTTGGCCACAGCAGTCGTGTCGGTAAAAGTCATGGTTCCTCCGAACGCACCGTTAGCGCTACCGGCAACCGTGAAATTGGTCAAGCCTGTCGTGAAGCCTGTATTCTCTGCCCTCTGGATAAGGAAGTTTATCTCATCAGCAGAGTTATCTTTCCATGTCAGATTCACCCTGACCGGATTATTAAGCCAGATAGCAGTCAGGTTGGAGGGCGCATCCGGTACAACCAGGAAACCGATAGAGTGCATCATATCCATCTCTTCATGGGCAAGGAGATGGCAATGATAGACGTACTCCCATCCGAAGTTGGTTAAGTTGTTTATAACGTTAACACCGTTTCCGGCCGGGTCTTTGAATCCTCCCAATGGCGCCTTCAGGGGCTCGCCCACAGGCATGGTCGGATCAAGCGGACGAATGCTATTTTTGACCTTGAAGGGTTGCGTGGGGGCGATGGGTCTCAATGCTATGATTGTGTCTTGAAGCGGATTTACTCTGAAGGTTTCCTTCCACCCAAGTTCATTGAGATCCGGTACCCTGCGGGCATTGTCCCATGCGACCCGGTTGATCAACTGTGCATTGAACAGGTGGACATGAATTGTATGCGTGTCTACACCGTTATGCGTGATCTTCCATATCTGCGTCCCGTCACCCAGCGATCCGATTTGAGTCCCGTATACTGAGCCTTTGATTATCTCAACAGGCGGGGACAGATAGGGCAAGAGGATGAAATCCTGGGCACCGGCCGCAGAATTAGGTAGCTCAAGTCCCAGCATAGCGGTCATCCGCCCATAGTCGTTATCGAAAGCTTCTCCCATTTCGTCCTGGATTGCCTTCGGCTGGAATGGGATGGTCGCCGTGGAGCCTGAAACTGTTTTGAAGGTCTTGGAACTTTCGAATATTCTCACGAATTGATCAGCCGGGAAGGTCTTGCTGTAGGCTGAGTCATATTCAGTCTGAGGCACGATTATTTCGTCATGGGACACCTCAAAGACACCCCTTTTCCCGGTAGCTGTGTTATTGGCGAACACTGTCTCTAATGTGGGCAGATCGGCGGTGACCGGGGTACCTGTGATACTCGTTCCTACCCTGATCTGCATGATGGTGCGTGTATTGGGACCGTAGCCCGGTAACGTAGTGGGGGCGCCTCCAACATCCGTCAGGTCAGGGCCGCCCGTGTAGTAGTCATAACGTGGATCAATAGCCGGGAAAGGCGCTGGGGCATCATTATACAGGATGAGCGTCTTACCTGCAAATTCGGAGAAGTTTACGATCACATCCGCACGTTCCGCTGTTCCCAGAATGAGGGTACCATTATTTACATTCCCGAAATCGAAGTTTGTCTGGTCGAAATTCCATACGACAGGCTGGTTGGGCAGCTCCACAGGTTTAGGCAGGAAGCCGCCTTCGGTACCTATCTGGATAAATGACGGGCCGGCAGTAGCCGGATCAGGCACACCGCCCCCCCTTCCATCGGTCGGCCAGTCCTGAGGGAAGCCCGCAGTTGCGACCGCAGGAACCATCTTTGCTTCTGTATCGGTCCGTCCATCCGGGGTGATGACAGCAATATCGGCTACGTATAGCTGCAAATTGAAGAAACGATCATCTGCTGCATTCAGTATGCGGAATCTATAAGCCTTTGGCTCCACTTCCAGGTATGGGTAGGCGGCGCCATTGACTGTGGGTGTGTCCATGAAAGCTTCTGCGGCCTCTGATGGGTTAGGCGTGGATGGCATATATGCTGGCTCCCAGGGCGTAAGGCTGCAATCATATTGCCCATTCGGGTACGACCCCTGAGGGGGTGGCGTCGGCAGGCAGTCAGGATTCGGAACTGGCGGATAGGTTATACCGTTGGTGGGAGGCCAGAACCAGGGTCCATAGTGCCAGCGGCCGAAAGCGTTCATTCCGCCCGCATCTGCCGGGTTCTGGTTAGGCATATAGACATGCGGGTACCAGAGATCACCGGTATTAACACCTGTAATTTTTCCGGTGACCGGGTCTCTTGCTCCTGTTCCCCAGTTCCACGTCGGGTCCTGCGCAGCGATTGTGGTGTTGTCTACAAAGGTCTTGTCCTGGATGATAAGTGGTATCCCCACATCCGGTAGTACCTTTATATGGCCGGGGTTGACCCCGGATATATCAGTACCGTTGATCAAATCTTGCTCCACCTGGTCTGTAAGCAGGTAGCCAGCGGCCTCGCCTGCATAAACATTGAGACGGGTGATGCCGAAGGAATGATCATGGTAGAACTGTAATCTCGCACTCTGCTGGTTGTTATAATAGAAGGTCATCGACCCATCTCCGGGATCTCCCATATCCGGGACGTTAGATACACTGACGCCCTCAGGGTATGAGGTCACTTCACCAGCAGGTGTAATCCATTGATGGGGAGTGCCGTCACTTATCCACGGGACAAACCCTCCATGCAGATGCAGGGTGGCGCGGTTCTGCGTAAAGTTCCCGATCAGATTCGATCCAAGAGGTAATTTCGTAATGGGATCAAAATTAATATCGAACTGGCCAGCCCCCATTACTGTTGTGTCTACAGGCAGGAAGAGATCGCCTCCAGTGCCTGTGGGAAGCTTATTGGTGAATTTGATGCGCACAGGTACGTCGCGCCTGGCAATGATCAGGGGGCCGAGCTGATGTATCGGTGCAACGTCTTGGCCGTTTTTGACCTGCACATAACCTCTCAGTCTGGTCGGTGGAAGATCCGGATGCATCTTCTCGCTGAATTCTCTCAGTTCGATTTCATAGCAATCGGCTACCTGGCCTGAATATGTGCAGGTATCCGGGACAGCGATGGGAATGTATTGTCCCAGGTTGTTTGCATTGGCAGGTCCCAGACCCGGCAGCGAGTCCACGAATTTCCTGATCCCGCCGGAGACTCCCGTTGCATTGACCGTGGGTATCGGGCTGTTAGCGTAATTCGGATACGGGCCAAAATAATGCGGTATTCCTCCCGGGTCCATTCCTGAAGGCAGTGCAAGCGTACCTGCAACAGGCGCGGCAGCGGTGCTTATCCCTGCAGCCTTACGGGCCTTTTTGTAACGCTCTGCTGCGGCCTTTCTTTTAGCCGGAAGATCCCGTCTCTCTTTGAGACTCTTTGCAGCTTTTTTCTGCTTTTCCTTATATTTATCTGATATTGACTTAGCATCGAGTGTAACATTTGCACTTACAGTCAAGATGTCTGATGTGTCGGCGGCACTGACGGAAGATGTATCGCTGGCCGCGCTTGCAACACTACCAACACTGCTATTCATCAGCAGTATTGTAAACAGTATTCCGGCGGCAAGCAGTATTCCGACGATCCCAATGCCCGCACCAAACGTTTTTTTTAATCTATTTTCAATTCTAACTTTTATAAAATAAACATTGATTTGTTTTTTTTTCATATCCTACCCCATCCACGAAACACACAATTTTTCACCGTGGACGTAATATATTTGAGAAACTTACTATATAAAAATATCTATATAAAAAGATTTAAATTGTTATACTGATAAGCATAATCATTTAAATTGCAACATTTATTCAAACAATAAGGTTCGATGTGACATTATAAATCATGTTATTTTACGACCAATCTTAGAAAAGTATTAATATTTGCAAGTCACAATAACATCTTGAATTAAATGTGACATATTAGTTAACATTAATCCAGGAGATTATCCAGATTGGTATCAAAACCCATATTATACACCCCTGAATGGCTTATATCATTTCAAAAAGAAATAGCCGGAGCGTTATTTTTAGACCCGGATACCGGGGAAGTGATTTGTGAGTACAGGAAGAGATATGGTATGTCACAGGAAGAATTCGGGGAACTGATGGAGTTGCGCCGTGAATCTATATCGCGGATAGAGAATGGGAGTGTAACCCCGACATTTGATTTTGCAAAGAAATTCATTAATGCAATGGCGCTGATCGAAGCAATCCGGGTGGAGAGGGCGCAGCATAAGGAAATGGATGTCTATTTCCTTGAAAATCTCGCAAAAGAACTGGGATTCGACAGGGAGAAACTTGAATTCATGCTCAAAGTGGCTGTAGAAAGTTATGATAAAAAACTCGTGAAAATCCAAAAATCACTAAAGGAGATAAAAATATGACAGAAAATTCGGTTGTCTGGCTTGAGGAAGTTGGAAAAGAAGATATTGCGATCGTCGGCGGAAAAGGTGCAAGTTTAGGTGAGATGCTGCGGGCAGAATTGCCTGTCCCCACAGGTTTTGCTGTGACTGCACAGGCTTTTCGCAGATTCATTGATGAAACCGGGATAAATGATGAGCTTTTCGGTTCCCTTGAAGTTGATGTCGATAATGCGGATATCTTAAGGAATTCTGAGAAAAAAGCAAAAAAGATCATAATGGATGCAAAAATGCCACACGATATTGATGACAGCATCCGGTCAAAATATCGGGAAATGTGCAAAAAAGAGGGCGGGGAAGTTTTTGTGGCAGTTCGCTCAAGTGCGACAGCTGAAGACCTTCCGGATGCAAGTTTTGCAGGGCAGCAGGATACTTTTCTTAATATGAGGGGAGAGCAAAACGTGATCGATGCAGTAAAGAAATGCTGGGCATCTCTTTATGGGGCGCGTGCTATCTATTACCGTGTTAAGCAGGGGTTCGACCACAGGAAAGTAAATCTGTGTGCAGTTGTCCAGATGATGGTAGATGCCGAAAAAGCAGGTGTGATGTTCTCATCGCATCCTTCATCCGGAGAGCCACTGACAATCATTGAAGGCGCATGGGGGCTGGGTGAAACAGTAGTATCAGGTTCGGTTTCCCCGGACTATTATATGGTAGACAGGAATTCAAAAACAATAAAAGAACGAAAGATCGCTACTAAGAATATCATGCATACAAAGGACCCCAAAACAGGGAAAACCATTGATATTCCTGTACCCTCCGACAAGAAAAATTCAAAGGTTCTTGATGATGATGAAATTTTAAAACTTGTTGAATTCGGGGAATTGCTGGAAGACCTGTACGGGGTACCCCAGGATATTGAATGGGCAATAAAGAACAAAGAGATTTTTATCCTCCAATCAAGACCGATCACCACGATCAAAAAGAAAGAACCAAAGGAAAAAGTCGCAACTACTGCTATTCTTGAAGGGCTTGGCGCATCCCCTGGTATTGCATATGGCCAGGCAAAGCTGATCGTGGATTCAAGTGAACTTGGAAAAGTCAAGGATGGCGACATTCTTGTGGCTGTCATGACCACGCCTGATATGGTTCCTGCGATGAAGCGGGCAGCAGCTATAGTTACAGACGAAGGCGGTCTTACATGCCATGCAGCTATCGTATCACGGGAACTGGGCTGCCCTGCTGTCGTAGGAACAAGGAAGGCCACTGAAATATTAACGGATGGTATGAAAATAACAGTAGACGGGGAAAAGGGGCTTGTGTTTGAAGGTAAGAAAGAAATTGTGGTTCCTGAAACAGCACAAAAGGAAAAATCAGTTATATCATTTGCAAAATCAAAACCGGTAACTGCAACTGAAGTAAAGGTTAATGTTTCAATCCCTGAAGCTACGGCGCGGGCTATTGAAACGCAGGCAGATGGCGTGGGGCTTTTACGAATCGAGCACATGATCCTTGGTCTTCCAAAACACCCCAAGCAATACATAAAGGAAGGAAAGGCAGATGAGTATGTTGAGGAGCTTGTTTCGAGAATCCAGACGGTGGTTGATGCCTTCTATCCAAAACCTGTATGGGTAAGAACACTTGATGCGCCCACTGATGAGTTCAGGGCTATGGAGGGAGGCGAGGGTGAACCGGTTGAGCCAAATCCGATGCTCGGATACCGTGGTATCAGGCGTGACCTTATTGATACCGAACATTTCGAGCTTGAGGTAAAGGCATTCAAAGAATTGATAAAACGCGGTTATAATAATATGGGTATAATGATCCCTCTTGTCCAGCATCCATCTGAGTTGCGAAGAGCAAAAGAGTTCATGCGGAATAACGGGATTGACATTGACAGGATCGATATCGGAATAATGGTCGAGATCCCTGCGGCTGCGCTAATAATCGATCAGTTCCTTGCCGAGGGGCTGAATTTTGTGAGCTTTGGCACCAACGACCTGACACAGTACACGCTTGCGGTTGACAGGAATAACGAACATGTCGCTCACCTGTATAATGAACTGCATCCTGCTATCATGAAGCTTATAGAGCATGTCATCATCGAGTGCAATAAGGTCGGTGTGAAGACAAGTATCTGTGGACAGGCGGGAAGCAACCCGAAAGTGGCAAAGAGGCTAGTGGAGCTTGGTATCACGAGCATTTCCGCGAATATCGATGCGGTTGAGGCTGTGCGGGATATGGTTGCGAGAACGGAGATGCAGTTGCTGCTCAAGGGAGCGAGGTGCAGTAAATCCTGATCATGTACATATTTTCTTTAAATACCCTCTAAAGTATTCGCTCAGTTTTATCGTGAAAAAACTGAAAGAACGGACAAGCAGAATAATCAGGAAGGAATTTCCCCATCTTAAGGAATGGTGCGGTGAACATATGTGGGCACCAAGCTGCTTCCATGGGTCTGTGGGAAATGGATGGGAGATTGTTGAGAAATACATCCAGATGCAGGATAAACATCATGCAAAACCGACTCCATCTACAAAACTTGCTATTATCAGTGGTAGTTATATTTGCTGATAGTTCGTTGTGGTTCTTTCCAAACTTTTCAGCTTTCCCAATGTATAATGGGATTACATGATTGCCTTCTGTCCAATACATCATATAAATTAATCCTTCATATTCATTTTCAAAATCTGTTTTTAGCTTTTTCACTTCATCTTCGATTAATTTCTCCATTTCCTTACTGCGCTGTAATACTTTACGTTTGTTTTTTCTCCCAAAAGTCTTAACTTTGATGAAGTTACCTTTGCCCTCAAACAAAGGAACTCCCGTCTGTAGGATTTTGTGCTGTTTGCAGAAATCATCCCAAAGCGTCATCAACCATTGATTTCTTCCTAAAACCTATAAAACTGAATCGAAAAGCATAAAGTTAATTGGAGATATAATCGGTACCTATAAATCAAAGATTAACCGAGGTTTTCAAATGCCTACATTAACAGCATATATCGAAAAAGACCCAGAAACAGGCTTATATGTGGCGATTGTCCCGGGAATTCCTGGCGCTCATACTCAAGCAGAAACTCTTGATGAGCTTCAACAGAACCTTATAGAGGTATTAGAGCTATGCCTAGAAGAGCTAGAGCCTGAAACCAAGCAAAATTTACCTCAATTTGTCGGAATCCAGCAAGTTGAGGTGAGTGGTTGACCAAGCTTAATGTAATTGATGCCAGAAAAATGGAAAAGTTGCTGTTTAAGCTTGGCTTTGAAAGGGTACGCCAGAAAGGGAGTCACGTTTTCTACAGACATCCTGATGGGAGAACAACCAGTGTACCGCATCATCCTGGAAGAGATTTAGCACGTCCGTTGATAAAAGAAATATTAAGGGAGATAGAACTTAGTGTTGAGGAATACAATGAGCATTTGAAGAAATTGTGATACCTTTATTGCGCCTTATTTTTATGCCCTTCCCCGATTGGTAAAAGCCAAAGGAACGAATAAACTATAGAGGCCCTATGCATCCATGCATTGATGCTCCCGACCTCTGTCGGGGGTAGTGACTTCGTGCCCTGAAGCGATAGAAAGTATAACAAACAGGACATCTAAAAAAGACACCCCTTGGGGTGTCATGTCCAAAAGGTTAAAATCCCACCTTCCGGGTCTGTCCCCGGATGAAGAGAAGGGAAGAGCGGTACAGCAATGCACTTTTCGGAGTTCCCATATCGGCAATAACAGCCCTGAACACCAGTGAACCAATATTGACCTTAATGCAATGCGACGTTCCAATCACATGCAGAAGCTTGGACAGAATAGAGGCGAACAGTACGATACTTGATGGGTATATCAGGGGACGCTTGAGAAGCTTCGAGGCGTAATCTGAAGATACTTGTGTTCGGGATACATCCTGCTGAGTTTACAAACATGGGGCTGGTTTCGCTTTCTTCGATGCTGGATGATACCATTTCCTGCAAAGGGATACGACAGGTGAAAGCTGCATACGGGAAATCCGTCCGTGCAGTTTGATGAGGGGGTGGTGCCTGAAAGGGCACTGCTCTACTCTGCGAAGGCGATAGAACCTTCATGCTCTCGGAAAAGTGATAGATTATGATGATAACATCCTAAATCCAGAATTCAGGCGCGAATAACATCCTATAGTTTTAATAACAAAAAACCTAATTATCGGGTATGCAATTTACAGTAAAACTCGAAGACTCTGATGAAGGGGGATATACCGCCCAATGTCTTGAACTTCCCGCAGCTATAAGTGAAGGAGATACAAAAGAAAAAGCACTAAAAAATATTAAAGAAGCAATTCAATTGGTTCTTGAAGTCTCCCATGAGCAAGCAAGAGCATATACAGAAGTCTTCAAGGTGGAAGTGGCAAGTGCCTAAACTCCCTTCTGTATCTGGTAAAAAGATTATCAGATCTTTGAATAAGATGGGTTTTATCATAGTACGACAGAAAGGGAGCCATGTGTTTATGCAAAGAGGGGAATCAACAGTTACTGTGCCATTACATGACCCTGTCAAGAAAACCACTCTTAAAAGTAGTTGCATTTAAATTAAAATATAGTTGTCATTCAGAAAAATAAAAAATTAAAAAAAGGAATTATCCGATCAATGCGGCTGTTATACCCATTACTCCTGACTGGATAATAATCGCAACCGTAATTATTACGCCTGCCATTTCAAGGGCTACTGCTACATTTCCTTTCTTTAGTTCTGCGAATTCATCGATCTCTTTGGTCAGTTTATCGAGGATATTCAATGCAAGATATATTGCTACAATCGCAAGCACTATGCCAAGTATAAGTTGAACGATGCTGACAACGATTATTGTTATGCCCAAAGAGGAAGTAAGACCAGCATTAATAGCCTGTGAAATTCCCACTGAGATACCTGCAACTCCTGACTGGACGACTATTCCTATCGCAACAAATACCGATGCTACAAGGATTCCTACCGCAGTATTGCCTCTGGCAATTTCCTTTTCCTCATCAATCCCTTTAGTTATCTTTCCTAATACGGAAAAACCAATATACAATGCAACTACTGCAAGTATAATTGCAATAACTAATTGTATAATCCCTACGACTGCATTTATTATTTCCATATATTCACCCTACGCTTTTAGCGCAACCTTATATTGGAATTAGGGTAATATATAATTATTGTGATGTCTTTAATATATTACATTCAATCAAGATACACAAGTGCTTTATTCGGGCATACCTTAACGCAGCGCAAGCACAAATTGCATTTTTCATGATCCACACGCGCAATGCCATCCACACGCGTCAAAGCCCCGGTCTCGCAAACCCCATCGCACTTCCCGCATTTCTTACATCCGAGAACAATAATAAAACCTGCGGTTTTCATTCATAAGCTATTTAAACTTACAGGTATAGATAGGTTTTGTACAAATTGTGCAAAACGTAGGATATTATGCCAAGATCAATTCCAGAAATGATCCGGGGAAATTTCAAATGTGACGATATCGCAAAGTGTATCCTCGGTCTTAAAACCATCGATATAGATGCTTACAAAGTACTTGTAATAAAGGGGCCAATGACGGCAGAATGCCTGGGTGAGATCCTTACCCGTGAGAGAAGCACTGCTTACAGGTCTTTACAGAACCTGATGACAAGCGGTCTTGTTCACCGCGAGACAAAAACTATTACAGAAGGCGGGTATTACTATGAATATAGAGCACTTGAACCCGCAAAGCTAAAAGAGATGGTAGAGGGAAACATCGATGAGTGGTATAATAAAATGAAAAAAATTGCAGCTAATATTGATACGGAAATAATGAAATAATATATCGTTAAATTCCAAAAATACTATCGCATACTTCTTCTGTTTTTTCCCTGAATTCCTTCTGGGAAAAACCCATCATTGCTGCTGCGAACATGGCACCGCCTGCGCCTACTCCTTCCTTTACATCCCCATTCTCATACATACGAAGCCCTTTTCTCCTCGAATTTCCAAAACCGGGATCAGCAGCAAAAGATTCGTAGCCCAGGATTTCAGTCATTTCCCGGAAATTTGCACTTTTATCGTCAGCAACATACCGCGTAGTTGCAATGGAAACATCACGCGCAAGGCCGAGATGTTTAATGACGCTAAGAACAGATACCATCTGGGTTCCGCCGGCAAGCACAGTCTTTTTATTCAGCCCGTCAACAAGTCCTGCTGCTGCCGCCATCATCGGGTCTCCAAGACTTTCAACTGCATTAAGAGGGCTGTTCCTCAAGCTTCCAAAAGATATTCCTGAATTTTTCATCGCCTCTTCTACTACTTTATTCTTTATTTGCAGGGGGTTTTTCGGAAAGCTGGACGAGACCTTACCATCATACCCGATAGCCCTGAGCACACCCATTGCAGTTGTTGTTCCTCCGGGCACGCTCTCACCGATAATCACAAAATCCGAGAGTTGTCCGAGTTTTTCGCCAAGAGCCTTTGATTTACTGAAAATATCATATGCATCAATAACTGCATGGCCTTTCCGGATATCACCGCCAGGACGGGTATTCAGGTCTATGGTCGGGATCATGGGACGGATCCGAAGCCCGCAGTTAATAAAAATACAGGGTATTCCCGTAAGCAGCATTGAAGCTCTTGTCAGGACTGCTGGAGTGGGGGCGCCTGACGGCGTCATTGCAGGTTCATTGATGCTTATGGCGTTTCCCGTCTCCACAAGTTCTGCATCTGCGGCAGGAGTATAATCAGTGAGTTCCGGGGATTTTCCTGCCGCTGATATATTGGGGATTTTAGCCGTTTCCGTATTTGCAAGTATGCAAAGGAACAGGGGTTTTTCAGGGCTAAAATCCGGGTTGGGCCTAACCCACATATTTTTCCTATAACTGGTTTGACGTTTCTATGTGGATCGATGTCGGGCTTTTCACGATATTTCCCATTTTTGCACCAACCAGGTTCTCAATACCTTTCTCCGCTGCAATATCCACAATGCGCTGGGTTATAACACCGTCAAACACTATACTTTTGATGTTGCCATTTGCATCTTTCAAAGCTGTTGCAAGATCACGGACCGGCACTTCAGTGATTGTATTATTATTTTCATCTATGAAGCGAGCGCTCAGGGTGCCGCTCAAATCGGTTATATGCTCCTGGAAAGGACTTTCCTTTACCTCTTTTTCATATTTTGGTTCTTTCCTGGTTTCGAATCTGGGCTCAACTCTTTGTTCAGTTCTTGTTTCTGCCCTGGATTCAAATTTATGTTCTATCCTTGGTTCCGCTCTTGTCCTTTGTCTTTCCTGTTCTAAAACAGGTTCAATTTCTGCATATCCTTCCCTGACAGGTTTTGTTTCTACCTCTTCCGGAAGCATGGGTATAGGTTCGCCTTTTCCTGCTTTCTTCTTTGTTGCTGCAAGTATCGCTATTCTTCTCTTCTTGTTAACCTGGTAATAATCAAATGCCTGCTCAACAGGTATTTTCTGTCTTAATGATTTTACAACTTCTTTCTGGACAAGTTCCTCAACGCCTTTCCCGTCCGGTGCCCGGGCAATGAAATCCACATCTGCGACCTGGAGCAACTCCTTGATGATCAGTTCTCCACCCCGGTCTCCATCCGTGAAGGCTGTAACAGTTTTCTTTTTGCAAAGATCAGCAACTGCCTGCGGTACATTCGTCCCGCCAACAGCTATTGCGTTTTTGATGCCATAACGAAGAAGGTTCAGGACATCTGCCCTCCCTTCAACAACAATAATGGCATCAGAATCAAGCACATTCGGGCCCATCGGGATATTATCTTTCCCATATGTGGTCATTTCCTCTATCCTTACGGATTGCCTTACCTCATCAATGATCTCCTGGCTTTCCGGGAGCATTTCATCGAACATGGCTGTAAGTACCTGCTTTGCCCTGTCAACTATCTGTTTTCTTTTCGAACTCCTTACATCTTCAATTTTCACAATGCTGATATTGGAAATGCAAGGACCGATCCTGTCGATGGTTTCAAGGCTTGCTGCAAGGACTGCGGTTTCAACTTTATCAAGACTTGAGGGTATATCTATTGTTCCTGCCGATTTACCCATGTTTGATTTTATGTTGACCTCAAGCCTTCCGATCCTGCCGCTTTTTTGCAGTTCCCGCAGGTCAAGATCCGCTCCTATTAACCCTTCGGTTTGTCCGAATATTGCCCCGACAACATCCGGGCGTTCTATTACTCCGTCTGCTTTTATCGTAGCATGAATGATATATTTTGTTGTATCTGAATTTTGCATAATGTACCCTCCCTTTGAACAGTATTAGAAAAAGATTTCATTCGTTTGGGCTGTTATTTTTGAAAGTACCTATCCTGAACTAAAGTACTGTATTAGTCCCGGACCCTTTGACTTTCTCTTATAACCCAAACCATGAATGACAAGTAACATTGATCTATCAGGTCACAATTGATATCTGTGACCCCTGTATAATTATGAAATATCTAATTCTAACTACTTTTCTCTGGATGATGTTCGCATGGATGCATTATTTTTTCATCTATGCAAACCCTTGCTTAATAAGATATATCCCTTTAAAAACCTTGCGGTCTTATGGCAAAAATCTCATAACGCAGATTATCATCATAAACGGTTTTGTTATATTTATTCACATATAACTAATAATATATCGCCAGTATCCTTCCCCTTTCCGAGTTAAATTTATATAGTATTAGAGCTATCGTTTGCTTCCCCAACTGGAGAAAATAATGCAAGAATATACTTTGTTTTTAGGTTGTATCATCCCAGCACGTTTCCCTTTCATGGAAAAATCAACCAGGCTTGTATTATCACAGCTCGGCTGCATTCTTCACGATCTTGAAGGGGCTACATGCTGCCCTACAAAAAGCATAGTAAAGCCGATCGGAGATCTTGCTTGGTACGTAACAGCAGCAAGGAACCTGGCACTTGCACAAAAAACAGGCCATAACCTGCTGGTTCCATGTAATGGTTGCTACAGCACATTAAAATCCGTGGAAGTCGAAATGCGTGTAAATCCCGGAATACGGGACGAAGTAAACGCAATTCTTGCTTCTGCAGGCCTGGAATATACAGGAACGGTCGAGGTAAAACATCTTGTTGAGGTACTTCATGATGAGATCGGTTTACCGAAGATCAAACAGCACCTCATAAAATCATTCGACGGCATGAGAATAGCACCCCATTATGGCTGTCACATGCTTCGTCCCAGTTCATCAATAACTTTTGATGACCCCAACAAACCCAAAAAATTCGACGCTTTAATAGAAGCGCTGGGTGCAAAAAGCATCGACTATGAAACAAAAATGCTTTGCTGCGGCGGCAATCTCAATACTGCGGATGAACCGGAGGAGGCAACAGCCCTTGCACGTATAAAACTAATGGAAGTCACAAAAAAAGCGGATGCGATAGCACTTACCTGCCCTTCATGCTTCATGCAATACGATTCACGCCAGTATATGATGCAAAAAACAGGGGAAAAATTGAACGTTCCGGTTCTGTTTTACCCTGAATTGCTTGGTCTGGCTATGGGTCTCTCAGCGCAGGAACTTGGGATGGATATGCACAGGATCGATTTGGCAGAATTCCTGTCAAAGTGGGATTCAAAATATAAATACCTGAAAACGTTAAAAGAAGTATTCGATCTTTCCGCTATCCGTAAATGTTACGAGTGCGCAGCCTGTGTTAATGACTGCCCTGTTGTAAAGGTGAATCCGGATTTCAATCCAAATGAAATAATCGGAAGATTACTTTCAGGTGAACTTGAGGCCGTTACAGGGTCTCACAACATCTGGCAATGCGTTGACTGTTATACATGTTATGAACTCTGTCCCCAGAAAATGGGAATGAACAAGATTTTTGACAAACTAAAGCATATGGCCATTGAAAAAGGAATGGGGCCAAAAGGCTTTGCTGCAAGTATCGAGATGTTCAGGAAAGACGGGAGACTTGGTGAGCCAACAAGTATGCGAAAGAAACTGAAACTTGCAGAGCCACCAAAGAGCGGTGGAGAGGAACTGAAGAAATTACTTGATCATATTAATAACAAAGGAGAAGAAAATGAAATCTGATGGAATACCGTCCGGATGTGCGATATCAGGGTTAATGAGCGAAGATGGAAGACGCATTGGCGGCAAAGTGATCATCCGATCCATTGCTTGCATGCACGACCGTTCAAACGGGCTTGGAGGAGGGTTTGCAGCCTATGGTATTTATCCGAAACGAAAAGACATGTATGCTTTTCACATGATGTTTGATAATATGCAGGCAAAAGAGAACACTGAAGAATTCTTCAAGGACCACTTCAACGTCGATAAGGATGAAGCCATACCCACGCAAAGACAAAATGGCGTATCCAATCCTCCAATCCTGTGGAGATATTTTCTTGAGGTGCCTGAGAATAAACTTGAATTCCTTTCAGAGAGAGATTATGTCACAAAAACCGTAATGAAGATACACTCTGAGATAGATGGGGCTTTCGTTGCATCAAGCGGCATGAACATGGGTGCTTTCAAAGGTGTGGGCTATCCTGAAGATATAGGGAGTTTCTATAAACTGGAAGATTACAGTGCATATATATGGACATCCCATGGCAGGTTTCCCACAAATACACCGGGCTGGTGGGGTGGCGCTCACCCGTTCACTCTTCTTGACTGGTCCGTGGTGCATAACGGTGAAATATCCTCTTATGGCATCAACAAACGCTATCTTGAGATGTTCGGTTACAAGCTTGAATTAAGAACCGACACCGAAGTTATCGCTTATATGTTCGACCTGCTCGTCCGAAAGCATAAGCTTCCGGTTGAAAAGGCAGCTGAAGCGCTTGCAGCGCCATTCTGGAAAGATATTGACCGCATGGAATCACAGAAAAAGAAGATAGCAATTGCCCTGAGGCAGGTATATGGAAGTACTCTATTAAATGGGCCTTTTAGCATAATAATCGGACATAACCGGGGCATGATCGGATTGAACGACAGGATCAAGCTTCGACCTATGACAGCGGCGCGCAAGGACGATATGCTTTACATGGCATCTGAGGAATCAGCGATCCGGGAAATTGCGCCTGACCTTGACGAAGTATGGAGCCCCATGGCAGGAACACCTGTTTTTGGAACCCTGAAGGCAGAGGTGGAATAATGGAATCACAACTGCCTGCAGAATTCATTGTTAATATTAACCATGAACGGTGCCGGAAATGCAAGCGCTGTGTAATTAATTGCAGTTTCAGTGCTATTGAATTCAAGGATAAGGTCACGGCAAACAACAGGCAGTGCGTGGCCTGCCACAGGTGCGCTACATTCTGTCCAGAAAACGCTATCACTATTATCCATAACCCCCTTGATTACAAAGACGGTTACAACTGGTCGCCAGAGATCAGGAAGAATATTCTGAAACAGGCTGAGAGCGGCGGCATCATACTGACGGGCATGGGCAATCCCAGGCCATATCCGATCTACTGGGATCACATGCTGATAGATGCCTGCCAGGTGACAAATCCCTCGATAGACCCGTTGAGGGAGCCAATGGAGCTTAGAACTTATCTTGGCGCTAAACCTGAAGCACTTGAATTTGAGGGAGATATTGATAATATCAGCCTTAAGACAGAACTTGCGCCGCAGGTGAAGCTGGATATACCCATTGTTTTCGCGGCGATGTCGTATGGCGCCATAAGCCTGAATGCCCACAAAGCGCTTGCAATGGCAGCAAAGCGCATGGGGACGCTCATGAATACAGGTGAAGGAGGGCTGCATGAAGACCTTGCAGGTTATACTGACAGGATAATCGTCCAGGTTGCATCAGGGCGTTTCGGTGTAACAAGCAAATACCTGAACAACAGCGCCCTTGTTGAGATCAAGATCGGGCAGGGCGCAAAACCAGGAATAGGCGGGCATCTGCCTGGCGAAAAAGTTGGAGAGGATATCTCAAAGACCCGTATGATACCTGTTGGCACGGATGCGCTATCTCCTGCGCCGCATCATGATATTTATTCAATTGAAGACCTATCTCAGTTGATATACGCTATAAAAGAGACCACAGATTATAAGAAACCCGTATCTGTCAAGATCGCGGCAGTTCATAACGTCGCTGCCATCGCCAGCGGCATCGTGCGGGCAGGCGCTGATATAGTAATGATAGACGGCTTCAGGGGCGGGACGGGAGCCGCTCCCATGGTCATCAGGGATCATGTAGGAATACCAATTGAGCTTGCCCTTGCAGCAGTTGATGATAGGTTGAGGCAGGAAGGTATACGCAACCGCGCTTCTATCCTTGTCGGAGGAAGCATCAGGCAGAGCGCTGATGTCGTTAAGGCTATTGCGCTTGGTGCTGATGCATGTGTCATAGGCACGGCATCACTCATTGCAATGGGCTGCCGCGTTTGCCAGAAATGCTACACAGGCAACTGTGCCTGGGGCATTGCGACACAAAAGCCTGAACTTGTGCGCCGGCTGAACCCGGAGGTAGGAGCAGACAGGTTGTGCAACCTGCTTACTGCATGGGGTCATGAGATCCAGGAAGTATTGGGCTCGCTTGGGATAAATGCGATTGAATCGTTGCGCGGAAGCCGCGAGCGCTTGCGGGGTGTAGGTCTTTCACAGGAAACGCTGGATATCCTCGGGATTAAACATGCAGGAATAGGACAGTGATTATTATGGATAATTTGTTGTTGAAATTTGATAATTGGGAAGCGCCAGGGAAGGAAATAATGCATCGACTTAGAACACGGATGACGCGGATCGGACGGATTTTCACGGATATTTCTAATTTATGGAAGTGATGCTTTATGAGAATAAATGCAAAAGGCATGCATTACAGGCCAATGAACAAGATGATCCGCGATGCGGTAGCATCAGGCGAGAAAGAGTTCGAGCTTGATAACATAGGCGGGCAGAGGTATATCGGCGCAGGGCTGAACGAGAATGTGAAAATCACCATTAACGGCACTCCCGGTAATGACCTCGGAGCTTTTATGAATGGACCCAAGATCATCGTAAACGCTAACGGACAGGATGGTCTTGCCAACACCATGAATGCTGGTGAGATCATTGTCCACGGCAATGTGGGCGATATCATCGGATACGGAATGCGCGGCGGGAAGTTTTACATCAAGGGAGATGTGGGCTACCGTGTGGGTATCCATATGAAAGAGTATAAGAAACAGGTTCCGATTATCATAGCTGGCGGCACAGCCGGTGATTTTTTCGGCGAATACATGGCAGGCGGGATAATGATCCTTCTTGGCATGAATGGAAAGAGCCCGCTTGTTGGCGATTATGTCGGGACTGGCATGCATGGGGGTGTAATTTACATCCGCGGGAAGGTTGACCCGTACCATCTCGGAAAAGAAGTGAGCTGCCTTGAATTGAGCGAGGAGGATACGAAACTCATCAGCGGATATCTTAAGGAATACTGTGAATATTTCGGATTTGACTTTAACGAGGTCATGAGTGCAAAGTTCACAAAGCTGGTGCCGCTGTCGCTGAGGCCGTATGGGAATATGTATGTGTATTAGTAAACTTTAAAAGGTGTGGAGGAAGCCATAAAGGGTAACTTTTATTTAAAGTATACACGTAGATCGATGATGAGATTAATGACTTCCTCATTCTACTAAAATAACCCGGATCAATATAAATACTCTGACAATTTTTGGGTTTATTTTGTGTTTTAGGGGGAATAAAAGGTATATTTTAGTTTTTATTAGTATATAAGTAGATATAATAAGATGAAAGTGTATATTTTCCCTTAGAATGCAATCATATACTTGAAGCAGGAAATAGTGATTACTCTATGCCTGTAAATGAGACACTTTAACGTCGGGTTTATCTTCAATATAAGAAGACTCTTCAGGTAATCTCTCACATAATTTTCTCATCGCCGGCGCCTCTGTTGCATAATGGGTAGCATCAAAAAGACATAACCCTTCAGCATATCGTATCGCATCATGGCGCATTTCCCCGGAAACAAGAGCATCAACTCCGTTCTCTATTGCGATATCTATGTATTCGCGCCTGAATCCGCTTCCACCCACCACCATCACCTTCTTGATCACCTCATTTCCTTTATACTGGACATGAGTGTCCAGCTTTTTTGCGATAAAAGCTGCGAATGCAGGCGCTTTTATCGGTTCGGTCTCACCAATCCTTCCCAGGGCAAGAGGAACAGTATTTTTCAATCCCAGTAATCCGGCAAGCACATCGTTCACTCCGCCCTCTGCTTTGTCGTAATTAGTGTGCATCGTGTATATGGAAATATCGTTATCGATTGCAATTTTCAGGGTATCTGATAATCGTTTTGAGATAAGATTTATAGGGTCAAATATAAGAGTATGATGGGTTATGAGCAGGTCTGCGCCGATGCGTACTGCTTCTTTAAGAACCGAGTCGGTCGGGTCAAGTGCGACTGCGATCTTCTTAATGTCGTTGCCCCTGTCAAGCACAAGCCCGATCCTGCCATTATCGAAATCTTCGGCAAGCGAGGGGGGAGCGATAGTTTCAAGCATCTGGATAATTTCTTTAAGAAGCATGATTGTTTGTTGGTTAGGGGAATATTTAAGGGTAATTATAGTCAAGAATAATTTATCCCATTTCGCACATTATTTCATGATTATTAGATTTTATTCTTCCAATCCATAACCGTAAAGACCACATATTTTGACAGGATTAACAGGATCGACAGGATACGATTTTAGTAACTTATACTTATCATCCTGTCTGAATAAATGCAATTTTCTTACAAAATCCACATAGTAATTTTGTTAGTTTCATATTCCATAGATAAATCGTAAATTTATTATATCAAGTGCGAAATATGGGATACCAGATCGCAAAGATAATTTGAATTGTTTGGTTTTTAACTATAATAAATAGTTGAACCTTGATTATTATAACCGTGTTTCAACTATTTCACAGACACTATCTTCACAATATCCCCGTTCTTCAACTCATGTTTCTCCCCAAGCCTCATCTTGGTGCGAGCATCTACTGCGTGAAGAAAACTCTTTCCGATATCCGTATGTATCATGAAGGCAAGGTCTTTTGGCGTACTGCCTTTTTTCATAATGAACGCATCGGGAAGTATTGTGCCCTTCTTATCTGTGAACCTGTTCTCATCTTCAACAGGATAAACAACGATCAGTTCAAGAAGCCTAAAAACCGTTTCATTGATGCACCTCTGGATACCTGTGCCGCCATTCTTCTTCAGAAGCAGCCGGATTTTTGATAATGCTTCTTTCTGGGCACCGGAGAGGTTTGGCGATTCAACAAAATCAGCATCTCCGGGAATATATTTTATGGCGCCGCTCTTATCTGCAAGGCGCAGCACAACTTCTGTTGCCCCGCTTACCGGGATAGCTCCCTTTTTCAAAAGGCGCTCGATATTTTCCTGTGAAGCAATATCTACCTTATTGGCCGCAATGATATATGGCTTACTTTCAGCCCTGAGCATATCTGATAGCTCGATTATCTGCTCTTCTGTCCATACCTGGGGCTTATCGCGCGGCAACCTCATTCTTGAAAGAACTGTTTTCACATGTGCTTCTGTTATTCCTGCGCCTTCCAGCTGGCCTGCGATAGTCTCTTCGATCTTCAGTCCTTCTGCGTTTACCTTTCTTGAAAGCCTTTCCCAGTTGCGCTTCAGGATACCTGCCATCCACATGGTTATTTCATGCGGAAGAAATTCTATATCCCCAAGCGGGTCATGCGAACCCACTGTAACGGGATTACCTTCGAAATCAGTGCCACCGGATGCATCTATTACGTGGATTATGGCCTTTGCCTGCCTGAGATTATCAAGAAATTCATTGCCAAGTCCCCGTCCTTTATGGGCATCAGGCACAAGACCTGCCACATCGATCATTTCAACAGGCACGAACCTCACACCATCCCGGCAATTACCGCAAACGAGCTTCAACTCCCTGCATGGGCATACAGTCCTCACATATGCCACGCCATGATTCGCATCGATAGTGGTAAAAGGATAATTTGCTATCTCAACATTCGCAAGCGTTGCGGCTTTAAAAAATGTTGATTTTCCTGAGTTAGGTTTCCCGGCAAGAGCTATTGAAATAGACATGCTACTAATACATATCTTTTGAACTTAACTTTTTTCTATAAATTAAAGGATATCTTTTATTATATCAGCTGTCTTTTCAATTTCTTTTATGATGGGATCAAGTTTTGCATCATTTGTCGCCATAACTGATATCAACGCTTTTGAGCCTGCTGATGTTGTGATCAGCTTTCCTCCTTTATAATCTACTATCACGCGGTGGGGATTGACTTTCTCAAGCTTATTAGTGGCCGTTTCAGCAGCCCGTAGCATGTTTGCTGACATCAGGGTAAGCATTTCCGATCCTTCGGTTGCATGTTCACCGATAAGATAACCATCGCGGCCTGCCAATGCGATCATTTTCACACCATTCATTCTCTTTAAATCCAATAGAACTTTATTATATACATCCGACATTTTTCTTTCCATCCTATATTACCGGATAAAGTCATATACGTGGGATATTATAATTCTTTCGGGTCTGCCTAAAAATATTTTTTTCCAGGTGTTATTTTTTTGAGATATAATATGTCACAAAAATAATCATGTATGTACCTTGACTTCTTCAAGGAGAAATGGCGGATAAAAAACCCCATTTTCTGTGATAAGAGCAGTCACATTCTCCATCGGGGTTGCATCAAAGGCCGGATTATAAACATTTACCCCAACTGGAGCTATCTGGTATTTCCCAAAATACTTCAGTTCGTCAGGTTTTCTTAATTCGATCTCGATTTCATCTTCAAACCGTTCAAAATCAAATGTTGAAACAGGCGCTGCAACATAAAATGGCACCTGGTTCTCTTTTGCAATGACAGAATGTGTATATGTCCCGATCTTATTGAACACTGCATCCTGGGTGATCCTGTCTGCGCCCACAATGACTTTATCAACCATGCCTTTTCGCATTACATGGCCTGACATGCTGTCTGTGATAAGCGTTACCGGAATTTTGTCCTCCATTAATTCCCATGTTGTTATCCTGCTTCCCTGGTTTAGCGGTCGTGTCTCGCAGGAAATTACTCTTATGTCTTTTCCCTGGGCGCGAGCAGAACGGATAACCCCAAGTGCAGTTCCCCAGTCCACGCAGGCAAGCCTTCCGGCATTACAGTGTGTCATGACAGTATCCCCGTCTTCAAGGAGCATAGCGCCATGCTCCCCAAGCTGCATGT
Organism: Candidatus Methanoperedens sp.; assembly: GCA_012026795.1. Lineage (NCBI taxonomy): Archaea > Methanobacteriati > Methanobacteriota > Methanomicrobia > Methanosarcinales > Candidatus Methanoperedentaceae > Candidatus Methanoperedens > Candidatus Methanoperedens sp. Next base: position 48,038 of record VEPM01000002.1, on the reverse strand, counting down.
TCTTTTGCACATCCTCATCAGCTATTGCTTTTGCCTCGTCAAGCGCGAACATTCTTATTTCTTTGATGTTCTTTGCATCCTCTAATGCCCCCAACACGCGTTTTACTCCCCATGAAAGGTTTACTGCTGTGGGTCTGGTAGCTATTATGGTGTTTGCAGCATCATGGATATCATCCATTGATCTATCTACTGAGCTGGCATTACTTCGAAATGCAGCAAGAGCGACACCAAAACCTCCCGCTGCCCCCAGTGCAGGTGCGCCGCGGACACGAAGGGATTTTATGGCTTCGCATAATGAATCTATTGTAGAGCATTCTATAATTTTATACTCAGCAGGCAGAAGGGTCTGGTCTATCATGGCAATATTGCTGTTATTGTTATTCCAGTCGATTGTTCTCATTGAAATCGTATTTATATCATTCAGGCTTAAATAAATTGCTTTTAAGTGCCTTAATAACATTGTATCCGGTTCGATAACTCCAGGATAATATCTGCCGCTTTTTGTGATCCTCTCATTTCCCGTGCATTTTCAGAAAATAATTTCGCTTTTTCCTTGAATCCTTTTTCATTCAAAAGAAGTTTGATCTTTTCATAGAGACCTTCGCCATTAAAGGATTGATAATCCAGGATTTCACATACCCCAAGTTCTTTCATTCGTGATGCATTATATTCCTGTTCGATATGACCTTTAATTGGGATAATAAGGGCTGGTTTTCCAAGTGTCAGGATTTCCATGGCAGTGCTGTGGCCTGCCTGGGCAATAACAAGCTCTGCCGCTGCTATATACGGAGATGGATCTTCACAAAATCCCACAACAGTTGTGTTTTTTGGGATATTATCGCTTTTGAATCTTGCAAACACCAGGAAATTTATCTCAGGGAACCTGTCCGCGATCTTTAATATTCCATTAAAAATGGGACGGCTGAACGAATGCCCGCTGAGAATGGTTAATATGAATGGATTTTTTATGCCAACTGGTTCAGGCTGCTGGGTTTCGTATTTGGCAGATACTACAGGCCCGACAAATCTTTGTTTTTTCATTACATGGGAACTTTTACTTAACGTATTAAGACAAACAGTATGAGGTGGTGCAAAATCAGGGATCAGGACTTCTTCAGCAAGCGCCATCGTAGTTTTAAGGGTAAGATCCACCGGCTTACCCACAAGGTTTGAAAGGAATTTACTTTCCTTGAAAAAGGATTCAATGCTTGTCTGGTTGGATATTATAATGCAGGGCAACCCGAGTTTGAAGGCCGCAAAAACAGAGGCGCCCCTGCCATCTGCAACCATGCATGTTGCAGAAAAATCCTCCATGATCTTTTTTTCCTGGGATATTGTTCTTGAATAATGAAATACTGAATTCGTACTTTGTGAAATTGTGGCTTTAAGGTCAAAGGCTCCATCCTTTGACGTCATTTCAAATTCTTTCTCAATTTTAATACAATCAAAACTCTTTTTCAGGCGATCCAGCGCATAACCATAACTCCCCATGAGAACATTTGCCCCCGCACTTTTAAGTTTCGCGGCTATTGCCATATCCCTGCTTGAATGACCATAACCTTCCCCACATACTGAAAAATAAATATTGTGAACCATGATATTATTAGATTCGGATTTAATGTATATAAATATCACTATTTTTTATATTCAAGGCAATCTTATAACCACTTCGCACAATTTATCTCCGTGGGATATCAATTTCTTGATCTCCAATACTGCCTTGTTCCCGAAAGCATAATTCAGCGCACCCTTGAAGGTTTCCCTGGATGTATTACATATATATTTGTCAAATTTGTTCCCTTCTGTGGCAATATGGCATTTCCTTATTGTATATAGCAGATTGTTTCCATCTAATTTCCATTCACTTTCTGTATGGATCTTTGAATTTATTATTTCAAAAACGGTTTTAAATGTCTCCAGGTCCCAGTTCTTGATACCATTCTCCTTTTCATACTCCTGCATTAACGAAGTTCCGATCTTTCGTCCTAAAGCTATAAAAGATAATGGAATATCCGGAATGTCCCTTAATCCTTTTAAAAAAGTCATGAACATCACCAATTCCTGGTCAAAGCTCGTCCTGCTGGTTTTCAAATTATTAATAATCTCATTGACTTTCAGGCCCACGTCAGGCCTGTGGGTCAATACTATCATGTTAGCCGTTGTTTTGGGATCGAATAAATGACCATTTGCTTCTAAAAGCAGTACAAGTGTTTTTTTTATTTTTTCAATGGCTTCATTAGACCTGTAACTATGAAATATTATTAAATTATCGTTATCGATCTCTACCTTGTCAATTACCCGGGAAGTTTCATAAACTTCTTTTATTAATAAAAGCATGTCTTTTAATGGTATTTCCTGTATCGGTTTTTTTGCAAGGTTTTCGATGCTTATTTCACCAAGTGGTATATTATTGGAAAGCAGGTCTTCAAAGAAATTCCTGTGAACTGTAACCATATTATAATTGCTTAACAGGTGTCTTTTGATTATTGCCTTCCAGAATTGTGGGCGACTTTTTATTCCTTTTATTACCTCATCCATACCCCCAAAAAAAGTAAGAAGGCTGTTTGTGGCCTCTTTTTTAGTTGATCTTGCAAGTTCAATCCGGATACATTCATTAATATTAAAAACAGACATAATCTCAAGAGGTATCTTTTCAAGAGAATTCTTAACCATATATTGTGATAATATGCGGGCGACGGTTCGTATCTTATTAGTTTCCCCTCTTAATTCTATCATGACACCGCTTGGTAACGTATCGTTATCATATTTGAACTCAATATTAATATCCCATTCAAGTTCCCTGAACCTGCAATTAAGACAATCTTCCAGTTTCCTTATTGAATTGATCAATACCGGATCCAGCAATTCATCCATTACATTGTCCGGAATAAGTGTACCATCGGTCTCTGTCAGCATCCATTTTAAGAGGGAAGTATCTATTGCTGATGAATTATTCGGAAAAGCGGATTTACCATTACGATCGATAATATCTCTTATTGCAGCGCTGAAATTCCCATTATGCTTTTCCAGTTGCGATTTTAATTTGTCAACACATTCTTTGTCAATGGATATATGCTTTGTAACTATCATGGTGCCTAAACCTTTCCAGAAGGTTTGAATATATCCGTTTTTCCCCGTTTTGCCGTTTTTCCCTTTTTCCCTTTTGCACGAATAAAAAATTTTTAATTCAGACAAAATCCATAAGATGGTTTTACCTGTTGATGTTATACTTTCATTTTATAACGTATATATTTTTCTATTTTTGAAAACAGAACTTTCAGGTTGATTCATCACAAACCTTATGACTCATGATAAACTTTACATATTTATAAGCCCTGAATAGGGCACATGACTACTCTTGACCCCTGGGGCGTTGTCAAAATCGATAATTATTCAAAACTGTTTGACGAATTCGGGATTTCAAAGTTTGACGACCTCCTCGGAAAGATAAAGAATCCACACAGGTACATGCGCAGGCATGTCATATTCGGGCACAGGAGCTATGATTCTGTCCTTCGTGCGATGATATCGGGAAAACCTTTTGCGGCATTGAGCGGATTTATGCCTTCGGGAAAGGCACATCTGGGTCATAAAATGGTCATGGAAGAGATCATCTGGCACCAGCAGCAGGGCGGGGATGCGTTCCTTGCTATTGCGGATATGGAAGCGCATGCAGTCAGGGGAAAAAGCTGGAAAGAATGCCGAGAATTGGGAATAAATGAATATATATTAAGCGCAATAGCTCTTGGTCTTGAGCCTGGTGCGCATATTTATTTCCAATCAGGGTTCAAGCCAGTGAAAGACTTATCATTTGAACTTGGCATTAAAGCGAATTTTTCTGAGCTTTCTGCCATATATGGTTTTTCAGGTGAGACAAACATTGCGCACATGGTCAGCGCACTTACGCAAAGCGCTGACATCCTGCATCCGCAGTTGAAAGAATTCGGAGGTCCCAAACCAGTTGTTATTCCGGTAGGCTCTGACCAGGATCCGCATATCAGGCTGACAAGGGGGCTTGCTTATAAAACAAATATGTTTATGATCGAAGAACGCCGCGCAGAGAATGGATTGATAAGCGTCCGCGGAAAAGCGGCACCAAAGGAAGCCCTGAAGGAAATTGCAAAGCGCACAGGTGGTAAACTCTACGAAGAACATGTGGATATTTCCGGACGAACTCTTGAAGAAGTTGAACCGGTAGTTTGCGAAGTAGAACTGAAACATGGCGGTTATGCCTTCATGCCCCCTGCTTCTACATATCACAAGTTCATGACAGGACTCCAGGGCGGCAAAATGTCAAGCAGCATCCCTGAAAGCTATATAGCCCTCACTGACAGACCCGAAGATGGGGCAAAGAAAGTAATGCGCGCAATAACTGGCGGCAGGGTAACGCTTGAAGAGCAGAAAAAGCTTGGCGGCGAGCCTGATAAATGCAGCGTGTATGAGTTATTGCTTTACCATCTTGTAGAGGACGATAATGAGCTTCTGGAGATTTATAAGGACTGTGTAGGAGGCACGCACGTATGCGGAAATTGCAAGAAATTTGCGGCGAAGCTCATGCGGGAATTCCTGAAAGACCACCAGGAAAAGAGAGAAGCAGCTAAGGAGAGATTGGGGGAGTTCGGGTTGAGTATCACATAGCCCTTATTTTTGATCTTATTTCAATTTCAGGATAGGTTTATTGGGGTGTAGGACCAGGGGTTGGCTCCGGGATAGGTTCCGGAACAGGTACAGGTTTAGGTTCCGGCTTCGGTTCGGGGGTTGGCTCCGGAACGGGTTCCGGTACCGGGATAGGTTTAGGTTCCGGACTGGGTTCAGGGGTTGGCTGTGGAACAGGTTTAGGTTCCGGGGTCGGTTCAGGGATCGGCTCAGGAACGGGGATAGGTTTAGGATTAGGCGGCGGCTGTTGATACTTAAACTTGTTCAGTCCTTTGATTTCATTATTGCTAATATCGTCCATATAATCTCACTCCACATTTTCTTATATAATTTAATTGACCTAACGTATATTTAACCCCTTTTCTAAGAGCAGCTTTGCACTTAGAGTCGCATTTGGACATAAAGTCACAAAGTTGCACCTAAGTCTTCTGTCTGCACCTGCAGTCACTCAAAAATGGTACTTTAGTTGCAAAGCTTCTAACAGCTAAAAATATATCCATGCAATATTCCTTATTCCAATAATTCTTGATATTCCGAAAGTGTTGGAATCCTGCCAAGAACTGCGATGATCGCAGCAAGCTCAGCCGAACCAAGATAGACCTGTGCATTCTTACCCATGCGGTTATCAAAATTACGAGTAGATGTGGAAAATACTACAGCATTATCAGCTACCCTTGCCTGGTTCCCCATGCAAAGGCTGCATCCCGGGATTTCCATTCTTGCGCCGAGTTCCTTGAATGTGGAATACCCACCTGTTTCTTTAAGACTTTTTTCGATAAGCCTTGTAGGCGGAGCGATCCATAACTTGGATTTAATGCTGCCTGCTTTCTCAAGTATTCCGGAAGCCCTGTCCAGCTGTTCGGTCCCTATCATACATGACCCGATAAACACTTCATCAATTCTAACTCCCTGCGTCTCGGATAATGGTTTGATAAAATCAGGATCATTAGGGCAGGCAAGAAGAGGTTCATTGATAGCGGACAGATCGATTTCAAGGATATCTGAATATTGCGCATCAGGATCAGCTTCAAGCAAAGAGGGGTTATCAAGCCATTCCTGCATGGCTGCTATCCGTGTTTCAAGCGCCTTTGATGCATAACCTTCCTCAATGAGCGATCTTAAAATAGATATGTTCTTTTCAAGGAAGCGTGCCACCTGTTCTGTTGGAAGCGCTATCACAGCAGCTTCGGCTGATCTCTCTGCGCTTGCATCCGTAAGTTCAAATGCCTGTTCCACAGTAATGTCGGGAAGACCTTCCATCTCCAGTATCCTGCCATTAAAGATATTTTTTTTATTCTTTTTCGGAAGTGTCAGTTTGCCCTGCTTTATTGCGAAATAAGGAATCGCATTGACAACATCACGTAAGTACAGGCCTTTTTTTAGTTTACCTTTAAATCTTACAAGTACGCTTTCAGGCATGTCAAGCGGCATTACCCCTAATGCTGCGGCAAATGCCACAAGGCCGCTTCCCGCGGGAAATGAAATACCTATCGGGAACCTTGTATGGCTGTCGCCTCCCGTGCCAACAGTGTCGGGCAGGATCATACGGTTGAGCCATGAATGGATTATCCCGTCACCGGGTTTTAAGGTAACTCCGCCCCTTTCTTTGAAAAACTGCGAGAGTTCTTTATGCATTGCTCTGTCAGCAGGCGTCGGATATGCAGCTGTGTGGCAGAAGGATTGCATAACCAGAGGCGCCATGAATTCAAGGCATACAAGTTCCTTGATCTCATCAGCGGTCATCGGGCCTGTTGTATCCTGTGACCCGACAGTCGATATTTTTGGAAGGCATGATTGCCCCGGGCGCACGCCCGGAAGTCCGCAGGCTTTCCCCACGATCTTTTGAGCCAGCGTGTAACCGCGATTTGAATTCCCGGGTTCCCTTGGTTTGATGAATATATCGTAATTTACACCAAGTGCAGCCTGTGCTTTTTTTGTGAGTTCTTTTCCTATTAAAAGCAAAAGCCTCCCGCCTGCCCTGAATTCATCAGGAAGTGTTTCAGGCTCAAGGCAAAATGACGCAATATCTTCCCCTTTTTCACCAAGTATCCTCCCATGTTTGAAATCCAGTGTAACTACATCGCCTGATTTTAGTGTTGAGACATCGCATTTGACAGGAAGAGCACCGCTATCTCGCGCCGTGTTGAAAAATATTGGAGCTATCTGGCTTCCGAGTATCACTCCTCCTTTTCGCTTGTTCGGGACACCGGGAATGTCCTGCCCTATCCACCAGATAAGGGAATTGGCTGCTGATTTCCTGCTGCTTCCTGTTCCAACGACATCTGCTGCAAATGCTATCGGATTTCCTTTCTTTTTAAGCCTGTTTATCTCGGAAAGTGCGCCTGGATAGCGATTTTCAAGCATGGAGAGAGAATGGAGCGGGATATCGGCGCGGGTCCCGGCGCGTGATGCCGGAGAAAGATCATCAGTATTTACTTCTCCCTGGACTTTAAATATCGTCACTTTTTGTGTTTCGGGGATTCCATATCCTCCTGTAAACCATTGTGCTTTTGTCCAGTTTTCAAGAACTTTTTTTGCGTTGGGGTTTGTAGCCGAAAGCTTTTTTATCCGGTCAAAGAAACCGAAAATAAGGATCGTATTTGAGAGGGCAGTAACTGCTTCATCCCCAAGTTCCTGATCATCCAGCAATTCAACGAGCGTTTCAATATTATAACCGCCTTTCATCATACCTAAAAGGGAGACTGCCTCGCGCGGCGTGAGAAGTTTTGATCTTTTCTCGCGAAGGGCAATTTTTCGCAACATTTTTGATTTTTCAAGAGCAGCAGGGTCGACACCAGGTGGAATGTGATCTTTCAGGAGTTCAAGGATAAAATCTTCCTGGCCTTGCGGGGGGTCAAAAACAAGGACTGATAGCGCTTTAACCTGCCCGGCATTCATCGGAAGCGGGGGAATTCCCTGTTTTTGCCTTTCCGTGATGTGATTGTGATAAGATTCAAGAATTTCCGGTGTCATAGACATCCAGAATGGTAGTCCTTACTATTAATTTTTTGATACTTACGATAAATTAATATTGATAAAATACTATACACAACAAGATTATGAATTTATCAAATTTCCTCAAAAATACTGTGTATGCAATTGTTTTCGGATTCATGGGCCTAATAATAGGCATATGGACATCAGATGTTTTATATAAGATATTACTAAAAAATATTGACCGCGTGACCACGATATACATATCAGTTGGCCTGATCGTTTTGATCATACTATCCGCATCGGTTCTGGGTTTTACAAAGGGCAAGAATTTGCTTGAATAATCTTTTTTTGGCGTTTATTTTGAAAAGATTTATTACATACACCTGACCATTACGGATTCGATCGAGATGAATATTATTTTACTTGGGCCTCCCGGAGCAGGAAAGGGTACACAGGCCAAAAAAATACAGGAATACTATTCACTTCCCCATATTTCTACGGGGGATATCCTGCGTGAAAACATTAATAATAATACAGGTCTCGGAATAAAGGCAAAATCTTATATGTCAAGGGGAGAGCTTGTCCCGGATGAACTTTTGATAACACTTATCAAGGACAGGTTGTCAAAAAAAGATTGCGATGAAGGATTTATGTTAGATGGCTATCCCAGGACGATCCCGCAGGCTGATGCTTTGCAGATGATATTGACAGAATCGGGTAAGAAGATTGATGTAGTCCTTAATATCTCGGTGGATGACAACGAACTCATAAAGCGCCTGTCCGGACGGAGAATGTGCAAATGCGGGGCAAGTTTCCATATTTTATTCAACAGTCCTGAAAAAGAAGATACATGCAATGCATGCAATGGGAAATTATACCAGCGCGACGATGATAAACCCGAAGCCATAAGAAACAGGTTAAATGTATATAAAAAACAAACGCAGCCATTAATAAATTATTACAATAAGAAAAAAATACTCCGGACAATTGATGGAAGCAAAGAAATCCCGCAGATTTTTGAAGAAATAAAAAAAGCATTGGAGGAATATGATAAAAAAGACACTAAATAAGCTTGCAATAGTTATGGGTATTTTTTTAATGTTTGGTATTATTATATTTCCCGAAATGAGGGATGTAATAGGCAAACTTATGGATATACTTTTGAAGCCATTATTGGGCTGGCTTCCGATCCATATGATAATTTTCGTGCTGGCGGCTTTTACCGGTCTTTATGCATCCCTAATCCAGAAATATACAATGGACTGGGGATTAATGAAACGTGTCCAGGAGAAATCGAAAATAATCCAGAAGGAAATGCGTGAGGCCCAATTGTCAAATAATACCCAGAAGATAAAAAAATTAGAAGGGCAATATGCTGAAATGATGGGCGACCAGATGGAAATGTTCAAGCAGCAGTTCAAGCCCATGCTTTATATAAGTATTATCTCAATCCCGCTTTTCTACTGGGTGTATCTTCTCATCAGCCAGAACCCTGATGCTACCATGATATTTCCTTTCTGGGGAGAACAGAAATTAGATGCAACTGCTTTCTGGGTATTCCAGTACTGGCTATTCTGGTATTTCATGTGTTCAATACCTGTCAGCCAGATGACCAGGAAGGCATTGAATATAGGTGGAATGCCACTGGATACAAAGGTGTAGTCTAATTGATAATCACAATCAGCGGCCCTCCTGGAAGCGGTAAGAGCACTCTCTCAAAGATAATTTCAGTTAAGCTCGGGCTGGAACTGGTGTCCATGGGAGATATATTCCGCAAATGTGCACACGATCGCTGTATGTCACTTGATGAGTTCGGGCAAATCGCCAGATGCAATGAAAAAATTGATCATGAGATCGATGCGATGCAAAAAAAGATCGCAAATGAGAAAGACAATATCGTGATAGAAGGAAGGCTTTCCGGTTTTCTTGTAGATGCTGATCTTAAGATATGGCTAAAAGCGCCTCTTGAAGTCCGGGCAGAGCGTATTGCTAAGAGAGAATGTAAATCGGTAGCAAAAGCAATGGAAGAAACTTTTGAAAGGGAGGAGTGCGAAAGGGAGCGTTATTTGAAATATTATGACCTGGATATTAAAGACCTGTCAGTTTATGATATAGTAATAGATTCAAGTAAGTGGAGCGCACAAGAGATAAGTGAAATTATAGAAAAAGCAGCTGGTTTCCCGATATGATACTGCCATCTGAAGTAAAAAGAGAGACACTGATAAAATCCGAGGATACGACTGACGATAAATATGGTAAGAAACCGCAGGATCGCCCGATTGAAGAATATATTAGAAAAGGGGCTATCAATCTTGACAAGCCGGCCGGGCCAACAAGTCATGAAGTAACCTCATGGGTAAAAAAAATCCTTTGTTTGAACAAAGCAGGACATAGCGGCACTCTTGACCCCAATGTGACCGGGCTTCTTCCTGTCATGCTTGAGGATGCGACAAAGGCAGTTGATGGTCTTCTTACGGCAGGGAAAGAGTATGTTTGCCTGATGAAGCTGCATACGGTAATGCCGGAAAATGTTATACGGAAAGTTATGTCTGAGTTTACAGGTAATATTTACCAGAAACCTTCAATTAAATCTGCGGTAAGGAGAGAAACAAGGATCAGGACCATTTATTATAATGAACTTCTTGAAGTAGAGGAGAATAATGTACTTTTCAGGGTAGGCTGTGAGGCAGGAACCTACATTCGTAAATTATGCCACGACATGGGGATGGCAATGGGAACAGGCGCGCACATGCAGGAATTGAGGCGCACAAAATCAGGTCCTTTCCGGGAGGATGAAACGCTGATCACTCTACAGGATCTGCAGGATGCTTATGTTGAATGGAAGGAAAACGGGAATGAAAGTGTATTGCGAAAAGTCATCCTCCCCATGGAATTCGGGGTTTCGCATCTTCCAAAGGTAGTTATACGCGATAATGCTGTGGATGCAGTATGTCATGGCGCAGGGCTTGCCGCGCCTGGCGTGCTTTCGGTTGAGACCGGGATTGAAAAAGGCGACATAGTTGCTGTTTTTACGTTAAAGGGCGAAGTAGTGTCCCTGGGTAAAGCGCAGATGAAGACAATAGATATTTTGAAAGCTGCTACCGGGATCGTTGTAAGTACTGACAGGGTTCTTCTGGAGGCAGGCACATATCCAAAAGGATGGAAAGCGAAGCCCTAAGCAAAAATTTTGCTGCTACTCTTTGCGTTCTTGGCGACCTTTGCGGTGAATCGAATTAGATGAAACAAGTTCCCCTGGGTGCGACTCGGAATCTGCGGTCAAAAATTCCAATCCTGAACAGGTTTTTATACTTCAAATATGTATTAAGGGCAAGAAGTATCGATACCGCTATTTGATGCTTTTTTGCATGCCGAGGTAGTCTAGCGGCTAAGGCGCAAGCCTGGAAAGCTTGTGGGGCTTACGCCCCTCGGGAGTTCAATTCCCCCCCTCGGCGCATTTCGTTTTTCTTGATTTTTATGGTTTCAAGCCAGAAGTTCCTTTTAGCAGGCGCCTTAATAAAAATTTATCACTTCGTTCAGATTGTCTCGCGGTATGAACCAGCCATGAGTTAGTTTTACAGCATGAAGTCTCTGGAGTGATTTTTCCAGTCTATTCTTCGCATCCGTAACCGTCCCATCATCTTTTAAAAACTTCCCCTCAAGCAACGCATCTACAACAAAGCCGGTTTTGGCGTCAACCATTCCTGTCAGCTCTTCCGGCGTCATCCAGACGGCTTCTAATTTAGAAGGCTTCTTGATTTTGATAAAATCGAACCTATCTTTAATGTCAGGCAATCCTGAGACGATAACTATTAGATCAATATCGCTTGTTTTCTTTGCGGTACCTCTTGCGACTGACCCATATAAGATAATACCTTTTATGTCGAATTTCTCTGATATCTGCTTTATATATTGCTCGATTATTTGTTCAAACATTTCTTTATTTCCCTGGCTAATTTGTCCATTTGTTTTGTTTGTAATGTTTCAAAGAATTGACATAATAAACTCATTATTTCGACGGTATATCGGATAATTTCATCCGCTTTTTCTTCATTATAAATCTCAGACGGTCTAATAATCCTGTCTTTTGTTTCCCAGCCATATCTTGGCATGCTTCTTTGACCTTCTATGATAGAAGCTAATTCAGTCATTTTCAACATCAACTGAATATGTTCTTTTGTCAATTGGAACCTTGAGGTGATTTCGGGATCGCTAAGAATATCTTCTCCAAGGATATCTGAAGGAAAATGAGTTTTTTCATGAACAACGCCAAAAAAAGATAACAGTGCTTTTAATGCCTTCTCTGCACATTGCTGTGCATGGTAAACACTGCTTGGATACCTCCCTTCGTTGAAATCCGAAAGCGCATCGTTATAATCATCTAAAGCTATCATCACCCAGTCTTCGGTCTTCTGAAGATTATTAATAGTTGTTCCTCCCTTCTATTATATACTTCATGATTAATCTTTTTTGCGGTAATCATTAACCTTTGTTTATTGCAATGTACGCAAGGGTCAGGCGCTTTACAATTCCTCCTCAGCTCTTCTGATGTATAGGAAAATAATATATACCGAATAACAAATTTAAACATATCAAATCATGGGAAAATTATTAAAAATCGCACTTGGACTAATGCTATTTATAGTTATAATAATTGGCGTATTTCTTTACGAATTTACAAGATATGATGAATCTTCTCTCAGCAGCCATTATGGCTACACGATCTCATTAACTACAGATTCAAAGCTGGAGAAACCGATTTTTTATGTTCCGATTCCAGTTCTTGGGAATGACATCACGATGGCAAATATGGCAATAAATGAAAATGCACGAGTATCTGATGACTGGAATCTTAGTATAATTGAGACAGAATATGGTAAAATGTTAAAAATCAGTACAAAGGAATTTGTTCCTGGGGTCAAAAAGCTGGTCGAGCTGCAACCACCCGTTCCCGGTCAAACAGGTGATATTCCAACAGGAAATAGTTCTTCATTTACAATGGGAGATAAATATTTGAGTGTATCCATGGTGGCTGACCATGTTATAGATACTAAGAATGCAACTGAAAATGAACCTCTCCTTTCTCAAAAATTCAACCTGACACCATCTTCTTATAAATACCCTTCGAATGGAATTCCACTGAAAACACAAAGGTATGATAGCATCATATATGCTGACTATGGATCATCCCCGAATGCTACTGTTGAAGTTCTTGTGTCATTGGATGGAAGAAATGAATGGTTCGCCGGTGGTTGGGCTTTTAATATATATCGTGAAAGTTTAGGTATTACTTTAACAGGAGAAAAGCATGGCTGGGTTCCAGCAAGCGGAGAACTTGTTGAGGGTGAAGGCCGTTACAATTAGAAAATAAAAAAGATCATTGGAATGAAAGAAATCATGCCCTTTACACCGTTTCATCTTGGCCCTGCGTTGTTTTTCGGTTTGTTGTTATTCCGGTATATCCACTTCCCCACATTCCTTATTGCAAATGTCATTGTCGATGTAGAACCATTCCTAATTTTGTTTTTTAATCCCGGTCATCCACTTCATGGCTTTTTTCATTCTTTTGCAGGCGGTTCAATTGTTGCCATAATTCTTGCACTTTTAATGATTAAAACGGATAAATATCTCCAGGACACACTTGTGACACTCAAACTATCGCAGGATTTTTCATCAAAAAGTATCTGGATAGCATCGTTTTCAGGGATATTCCTGCATATCCTTTTTGATTCACCCTTATATCGTGATATCAAACCATTTTATCCTTCTGATTTCAACCCATTTTTCAATACCGGGTTTTTCCCAGCATTTTATATTTATCTCCTGTGTGTATTACTTTTTGTTGGAGGAGTTGTAATATACGGATATAAATATAAGGATAAATTCCATGCCTGAAAAAAGTCATTTAAATAAGAAAATCAATTTCTTCATCACTTCGGACACTTTCCCTTCTATATCCGTCACAGGAAATTCATGTTCCCTTATGTGCCAGCATTGTAAGGGTAAATTATTACAGCGCCTGATCCCTGCAACCACAAATGAGGAGCTTGAAAAGAAAGCCCTTATGCTCCACAGGTCAGGCGCAAAAGGAATACTGCTGACAGGAGGCTGTGATGAGCGGGGGCGTGTGCCAATTAAAAATTTAATATCGACAATAAAAAAACTAAAGGAAACAACTGATCTTATTCTTATCGCGCATACAGGTTTCATATCTAGGGAAGAAGCAGGGGCATTAAAAGACTCCGGCCTTGATGGCATCGGATTTGATGTAATGGGCGATATGACTTCAGTGCTGGATATTTACGGCCTTCATATTTCCGAAAAAGAATATATGGACAGCCTCCATGCCATTTCGGATTCAGGACTGCTCATTTTTCCCCATGTTTGCGTGGGCATCCATTTCGGGAAATTGAACGGGGAATACCGCGCCATTGAAATGATCAGCTCGATAGCGCCCACAACGGTAATCATAACCGGACTGATGCCGGTTGCAGGGACGCCAATGCAGCATATTAAGCCGGATCCATCAGATTTTGAAAAAATCATAAGAAGAGCGATCGTTATGTTCCCTGATATTCCTGTCATATTAGGATGCGCCCATTCAAGCGGAAAAGACAGGGCTGATATTGAAAAGATCGCACTTCTTTGCGGTGTGTCGGGAATTGCGGCGCCGACTTTTGGGACGATCAGGTTTGCAAAGGAAAATGGGTATGAGATAAATTATTATGGCACCTGCTGTGGTCTTATTCCTGATGATAATACGAAGATAAACTATTTCCCCAATCTCAAGACAGCCTGGTAATATACCCAGATAATATGGGATTTCAAGAAATAATACACTTCCGAAGAAATACCGGTGCTCCTTAACTTCCTGATCAGATCAGGAATATCAAGTTCAAGGGGACAATTTTCCATACATTTCCCGCAGCCAAGGCATAACTCCAGTTTCTCATTCGGTTCATTGGCATATACCGAATAATAAGCTAATCCCTTCCCTCCGAGGTAGCTATCTATTGCGTATTCATTCCCGATAGTATTGTACATGGGACAATGCAACAAACAATTCCCGCATCCTATGCATTTAAGAAGTTCTTTAAATCCCTTCTTTGCAAGGTCGCTCCTCCTATTATCGACCAGAACAAGAACTATTTCTGATGGATTATGGACCCCTTTAATGAATTTTTTTTCCACATCTGCTGTTTTGCTTACGCTGGTTATTATATCAACAAATGAAGGGATTATTGCGCCTGTAGCATTGTAACACAGTATCCGTATCATATTTATAGCAGATTCAATATCAGGATATATCTTATCTATCGAGGTTACTACAATATGTTTTTGTTTTCTCATGACCTCATGTATATTCCCTTCATTATGTGTCATGATGATAGAGCCTTCCTCGGCAGCAATGGCATTGGCTCCCGTAATCCCGATTTTTGCATTATCAAGGCTTGAAACGATATCCGCTTTTACTATCTTCACGATATCTTCGGGTGTTTCAGCAACAGGTACATCATAATATTGTGAGATACCTTTTGCAATTTGTTTTGCTGAAAGGTGGGTCACAGGACCTGTGGGGTGCGAAGGTTTTGCATTCAATACCTGTAATATCCTGTCCCCGATATCTGTTTCCACAACAGTTGACCCGTTTTTTTCAAGAAATTTTGTTAATTCCAGTTCCTTGGTCACATTGGATTTTGATTTTACGATGATTTTTTCCTTCCCTACCTCATTCAATATCATATCAAGCGCTTCCTGCTTCTCCCTGGCAAGACAGACTTTTATTCCGTTTTTCTTGAGATTTGCGATAGCCTGTTCAAGAAGCACTTCATTTCCCACACAAAGTTCCCGTGATGAAATAAGTCTCTTTGTTCTTTCTGCAAAGCCTTTTGACTGGTTAAAAGCCTGCCTCTCTTTAACCGAATCAAATGCTTTGCGAAGCGCTCTGACTTCTCCATTATTCATGATGTTTTTCAATTCCTGGGTGTTTAATATCTACTTTTAAACTATTTAAATCTGATGAAAAACAATAAATTGTATATATAAAGAGGATAAGGTTAATCCCTGCTGTAAGAGGTAATAAGAATCTACTATTCACAAATACAATGCCTGTTTTTGATTCCTCCAGGACAAAATACAGGTTGAACAAAAAAGTTATTGTTGCTAATAAATACACATAAGAAAGACGTCTGTTAAGGGCCATTGCAACTGCAAGCGGAGCAAAAAGAGAAAATAGGTACCTTTCATGTATCCGGGTAAACAGCATAAAAAATCCGAAAAATAATATTGCTGAGGCAATATATATCGATCTATCCTCTTTTCGTTTTATGATAACGTGCGCCACATAAATAAAAAGCAGGCTGAATAAAAGGTATCCCCATATTCTATATGTCAAAAACAGGAAAATCTTATTATCAGGCTGGAACAAACCTCCAAAAGACCATATATTCAAAGCATTTAAAGAATTAAACGGATACTGGCTATATGATGAAAAATATAATTTGAACAATCCAAAAATCGATGTATTCAGATAGAAAGGCAATGCTACAAGTACAAATACGGCAAATGATGCAATTGATACTTTTACGGATTTAAATAGAGAATGTTTTTTCAGCATTACCAGCGCAAAAAGAGGAACAAGTACAAGACTCTGGGGTTTGGTCAGGATCGCCAGGGCAAGAGAACTTCCTGCAATCATCGGCTTTCCTGAGACAAATTCCATAAGAGCAAACATTAAAAACAGCGTATAAACCGAATCCACCTGACCCCATATTGCAGAGTTGTAGATGATAGCAGGATTGAATGCATAAACCGTCATGCACAGGATTGCCAGCCTGAAACTTCCATATTTTCTTACGATCAAAAATATCAATAAGGCTGTTACAATATCAGCTATTATAGCAGGAGTCTTTAGCAAAATTGTAAAAACAGGGGACTGGATGTCAAAGGATGCAGATATGAATAATTTATAAAATGTTCCTACTACCCATAAAATATATATATATAACGGAGGATAATCGGACTTTACACCATGATAAAAATTAGAAATTCCTGTAAAATGAACTCCGCGGCTCCATGTCCTGAACAGTGAAATATCGAATTCAAATCCTTCGGACGTAGATAGGTACATTCTTACAAGAAAAGCAGAAAATAAAATAAAGGCAATCGATAGATATTGATTTCTTGTAATGCTAAACCAGGTATTGATCTTTGATTTAATATTTTTTCCAATAATCTGCAACGATTTGAGATTTATAGGTACCATCCCCAAGCGTTTAATTGTGAAACCAATATTTATGATTTTCCCTGTCCCTCCAGTAATGTAGAATCCGGAAATGATAATGCTTTCTTGTAAAACAATAGTTTGATACCCACACCAGAGAATCATAAAATGACAATTATGGATAAAATAAAAGATCTTCTGGAACGGTTATCGAACGCTCACGGGGTTTCGGGATATGAAAAAAATGTCCGGAATATCATCGAAGAGGAGATACGGCCTTTTGTAGATGAGATCAGGACCGATAAAATGGGAAATCTTGTGGCCACGAAAAACGGCAGATCTCCCGGATTGATGCTTGCCGCTCATATGGATGAGATCGGGCTTATGGTAAAATATATCGATGAAAAAGGTTTTATTTATTTTACAACAACTGGCGGCTGGTTTGACCAGACCCTCCTGAACCAGAGGATGATATTGCATACAGTGAATGGTCCTATCTATGGCGTCATAGGTTCAAAACCTCCCCATGCCATGAAAGAGGAAGAAACAAAAAAACCGGTTAAAGCCGAAAATATGTTCATAGATGTGGGGACAACAAGCAAAGAAGATACTGAGAAACATGGCATCTTCCCGGGAACACCCATCACATCGGATACCGAATTCAGGTCACTATGTAATGATTTTGTCACAGGTAAGGCCCTTGATGACCGTGGAGGCTGCGCCGTACTGATCGAGGCTCTGAAGCGGGTTAAGGATGTAAAGGCCACCATACATGCTGTTTTTACTGTACAGGAAGAAGTCGGCCTCAAGGGAGGCCGTACTTCTGCTTTCGGGCTTGACCCCGATGTCGCGCTCGTATCAGAAGTCACATTTACCGGAGACCATCCGGGGATTGAGAAAAAAGATTCAGCGCTTGAAATCGGTAAAGGGCCTGCTATTACGGTAAGTGACGCCGAAGGACGCGGAATAATCGTACCCGAACCTGTACTGAAGTGGTTGCAAGGTGCAGCACGATCGGGGAATATTCCATACCAGTTAAAGGTGGGTTCAGGCGGACAAACTGATGCTTCTGTCATACACCTTACCAGGAAAGGAATACCAACAGGCGTGATCAGCACACCATCAAGATATATCCATACCCCTGTAAATGTATTGAGCATGAATGATCTTGAAAACAGTGTAAAACTTATAATACGGGCGGTGGAGACGGTGGATCAGTTTTTTTAATTTTTTTTATCACTCCCCAAAGAAATCGCATACGAAATCTTTATCAATTTTAAAGTTTGAATGTTTGGCAGGAGCATGGAACATATCCGGAAAAAAGAAAATGACTGATGAGAAAGTTACAGCTTACATAAAAAAATGCCTTGATGCAGGAAGGATGGCAGAAGCAATAGATACCGCCAGAGTCACAGACATGCAGCTTTCAAAGGAAGAACTGAATGGATATATCAGGAAATATCTTGAGAATGGATGGATGCAAAAAGCAATTGACGGGGCAAAGGCAGCAGGCATAGAGCTTCCTAAAGATGTACTTTCAGAATATGTGAATAAATATCTTGAAAAAGAAAAAATTTATTCGGCAGTGGATGCTTCAAGAATAATCGGAACGCCACTTCCCAAAGAGAAGATCGCTGTTATCGCAAAAGAGTGCCTGCGCAAAGGGAAGATCACATCTGCTCTTGAAGCGTATAAGATCATTAAAGAAAAGCCGCCCGAAGAGGAGCTTATTATTTGCGGCAACATATGTTTCAAAGACGGGAGGCTTTCGGATGGACTGGAGGCGTACAAGTTAGCTAATAAGACCCCGCCTGAAGATGAACTGGTTATCTGCGGTGATGTGTGTTTCAATACAGGACAGGTAACACCTGGTCTTGATGCTTACAAACTGGCAGATAAAACTCCAACAAAAGAAATACTTCGTATATGCGGTGAAGCATGTCTTCTTGAAAAACGCACAGATGACGCAAGAAAAGCTTTTGTGGCAGCACAGAAAGTAGAAGGTACGAAAAACCCGGGGACCATTGAGGTCAGGGAAATCTCCCCTGAGGAACTGAAAAAATTGAAAATTGATATACCAGGCAAAGGTTTTGGGCAGAAGGTATGCCAGGATTGTGGAAACAGGACTGACATGAAGGAAAGATATTTTGAAGTTTCAAGATGCCCCGAAACGAAAGAAGATGAAGAAGAGCTTGATAAAATCATGAAAATACAATATGGAACTGGGAATTTTTACGTTGAGCTTGATGCTCTGGGGAACGGAAGATGCTTAATTAACTCAAGCGTATGCGGAAATTGCGGGTCGAAGAATGTTGTGCTGGCTTCGGGGGATGAAGCAGGGTACATGGAGATAGAAGCCGGAAAAAAGTAGAAAAACAATATTTATTTCCCTGTGCATATACCATTGTATAACTATGTTCAATCATGATATTATCATAGTTGGGGGCGGACTTTCCGGATTACGCGCTGCCTTATCTGTAAGATCAGCCGATGTAGCCGTCATATCAAAAGTCCATCCCCTGCGTTCGCATTCCATTGCTGCGCAGGGTGGAATAAACGCTGTGCTTGCAACTAATGACAGATGGGAAGATCATGCCTTTGATACCATTAAAGGTAGTGATTATCTTGCTGACCAGGATGCTGTAGAGGTACTTTGCCAGGATGCACCGGCCCGTGTCATTGAGATGGAACACTGGGGAACGCTTTTTTCAAGAACAGACGACGGCAGGATCGCCCAGCGTCCCTTCGGAGGTGCAGGATTTCCAAGGACTGCGTATGCAGAAGACAGGACAGGCCACCACTTACTGCATACCATGTATGAACAGGCGCTAAAGAATGGTATCAAGTTCTATAATGAATGGCTCATAACCCGCCTCGTAGTTGATAAAGGGAGATGCTGCGGCGTCACAGGATATAATATTCCTGACGGGATCGTTGAAGGTTTTAAGGCAAAGGCTGTGATCTTTGCAACAGGAGGTTATGGGAGGATATACAAACATTCCACAAATTCAGTAATTAACACAGGATCTGGCTGTGCCGTAGCATATCGGGCAGGAGTACCGCTTGAAGATATGGAGTTCGTACAGTTCCATCCTACAACCCTTTTCGGAACCAATATCCTCATAACGGAAGGAGCGCGCGGTGAAGGGGGCTTTCTTGTGAACAGGAATGGAGAGCGCTTCATGAAGCGATATTCACCTCACCAGCTTGATCTTGCGCCAAGGGATATCGTTGCGCGTGCAATCCAGACAGAGATTAACGAAGGCCGGGGATTTGAGGGTGGATATGTCCATCTTGATCTTACACACCTTGGGGAAGAGAAAATAAATGAGCGCCTGCCAGGGATCAGGCAGATAGCAATTGACTTTGCTAATATCGACCCTGTCAAAAAACCAATTCCGATAAGGCCAGGGCAGCATTATTCCATGGGAGGCATTGCCTCAAATAAGGAATGTGAAACATCGATATCCGGGTTCTATGTGTGCGGGGAATGTTCCTGCATCAGTGTACACGGGGCGAACAGGCTTGGGGGAAATTCGCTTCTTGAGACTATTGTTTTCGGCAAAATTGCAGGAGAAAATGCGGAAAAATATGTAAATTCGAACAGGGAGGGGGAAAAAGAATTGATCGACAGGGCCACAGAGGATGAAAAGAAAAAGATATCAGGATTATTAGAGCGTAAAGCTGGTGAAGAATTTTACAGGATACGAGATGAACTTAAAACCATCCTTGATGAAAAATCAGGAATATTCCGGACAGAGTTTGATCTGGCAATCGCACTTGATATGATAAGGGAACTCAGAATGCGTTACAAGAATGTGTATGTCCGGAATAAAGACACGATTTTTAACCAGGAACTTGTAAATGTGATCGAGCTTGAGGGAATGCTGGATGTTGCTGAAGCTATATGTTCCGGGGCAAAGGTGCGCAAAGAAAGCCGCGGGTCTCATTTTCGCCTGGATTATCCTATAAGGGATGATGCCAATTGGCTGAAACACACGCTTGTTACATTCACGCCAGGTGGTGCGCAAATTAATTATAAACCAGTAAATATCAAGATGTTCCAGCCAAAACCAAGGGAATATTAGGGCAGTAAATTAATATTCCGTGTACATATTTAGCTATTTTTCATCGCATCGTTAAAAATCTTTTTCTGATACGGGATCATATTTTCTGGTGCCTTTATGAAATACTTCAGTTCAGTATTGTCCTGATTTGGCGCAATATTTCCGCCCTGAATCCCCACAATATGTGCAAGCGCTATCATATGCCCGCGCGGATCTTCATTTATGTATTCATATATCCCGAGTAATCTCACGATCCCGACATCAACTCCGATCTCACGTTTTGCAACCCGTTTTACTGAGTCTGATATTTTCTCATTGTAATGCACAAATCCGCCCGTCAGGTGCCACATTCCGCGAAATGGCTCTGTATTGCGTTTCCCAAGTAGTATGCCATTCTCGTTTTTTACAATGACCTCGACAACAGTAGTTGTTACCATTTTTAGAACCCTGTCAAACTCTTTTTTTGGGAGGTTAGGGATTGACTTGATTTCTTTTTCCATATCCTTCATTCTACATCTTTCACCTTTGAAGATACATATAAATACCCATCCTTACCAGCTTGCTATCATGAATGATTACTGGGGTATTCCTGAAAAAGAATATGAAATATCCATCCTGCAATTCGCAAAACAACAATTATCCGATGGTGGTTATCGTGTGCTTAGCGAAAAGGTGGAAGTATGCAGCGGCGCAGGTGCCCTCACCTTAACTGCAATAATAAAAACAAACAACGGACTTGTTGGATTATACATTCATGATGGTCCAAGGCAGCGAAAAAAAAGAGGAGCGCCAATTCTCAGGGTGCTCGGATTATTACAGGGAATGAAAAAAGTTGAAGATCTCAGGAAATTTGTAATAACACACCAGGATGATTTTCATCTAATGCTGGCACCTGAAAATACGGATTTAAAAGATAAAGCAGAAAAAGACCTTCTTCAAATCTACTCTATTTTATATGATTCAATAATCAGGGATCTTTATGAAACCGATATAAGCAGTGCAGCAGATGTATTGAGAGTGAGGCTTCGAAAAGAAAATCAGGGATATTGAGTTTCATGAGAATGAAGTAATTAACCAATATCAAGTAAGATCTTGATTTTATCGCCCTTAGATAGCGGTTTATCACCATATTTTTCCGGGATCAGCTTTATCCGGGGTTCATTGAAAGATAAAGAAAAGGCAATCCCCGAACATTTCACCGATTTATTTTCTTTTGTTATTTGAAGAAGAGAACATTCCGGACGGAAAAATCCTTCTGGTTTGAGAATACCAAAGAAATGGTCTTCCCCATTTGAACTGATATAGCCATCAACAAATCCTCCATCAATTGCGAATCCTCCAATTATCCCGCAGGTCCGGAATGGGGCATAAAGGAGAGAATAATTCTTATTTACCATTTTAACAACACACTCAAATTCCATTTTTTTCCCATAAGGAAGGCGTTTCCATGCAATATCCGGTGAAAGTTCATGATCATTCGATGCGCGCAAATAATTACATGGGTCCCTGACCTCGACATGCATAACAGGGTCATTCCAGAAAATAAAATACCCATTTTTGATAAATGTCCCTATGCGTTCTCCAATTGATATTTCCTCGCCGATTGAAATATCAGGTTCTATATGGATTATTTTAACCACATATTTTCCCTGTTGTATTGCTATAAGATATTCCTTAGAATCCCTGCCTTTAAAAGGTGTAGGTGTATCAAAACTCCGGATATCGATTACCGTTCCACCAACCGGGGAAATAGCCTCGCCCCCGAAATATCCATAATAAATATCAACCGCACTGTTTGTTTTATGGGCTGCATAAGGGCTTTTCAAGAAGGAAAATCTTGAATTATCGGGTGCATGGATATCTACCCCATCATGCCCTGCAATCTTTTTCATTCAAACTCCATAAGAACAGCACATTTTTGGTATCTCAATAATGTCCAGACCAATATCCTGCCCTGTCCTGTAGGCGCTTCTTGATGGAACAGCCATCCTGTCAATCCCGCCCAGGATCGCGTACTTATCAAGCATTGAACGGTATCGTCCCCCGGGGCGCACGCAGCTCAAAGACAGGGGCACATCAAACATTTCCCGCGCTTTTGATATTACCTTTACAACATCCTCAATCCGAGGAGGCTCTGCTCCTTCTGATGCTGTCCCTTTTGTGGGTATGAATATAACAATTACGACCGCTTCAGGATCGAATTTCCTGGCTATCTCAAGTGCTCTTATTTCCCCTTTTAATTTACCGTTATGCAGCCCTACAATGATATGCGGCGCAAGCCTGATCCCGAAAGACGAAAGGTGCGATAATGTATTTTCATAATCCTGTATCGTTGCAGAAAGGCCGAGGATATCATGTATGGTCTCATCATTCCCGATAACATCAACAAGTGCCATGTCAAGATATTTTGAAAGAAGTTCTGCCTGTCCCCTGTTAATGATCCCGGTGTGGGCGCTAATTTTAAGATCTGTATCCTTTTTTATTTGTGCGATCTCATCAGCCTGCAAGTATGTAGGAACGCTTCCGTCAGGTAAACTTCCGCCGCTTAATAATATTCCATTAGCGCCAGCCAGGCGATATGCATACGATCGCAGTTTGCCATTTGAGCCATCAAGCATATGACCAAGATAATATGAATCGCAATGCTTGCATTTCAAAGAGCACCGGGTTCCGGTCAACGATATCGGTGTAAAAGGCTCCCTGAAAAAATGAAGATCGTTGCCAAATAATTCCATCCTTCTTGTGAAGGATACACGCATAGCATTTTTTGTTGCACTGTCGGTGTTAAGGGAATCGATCTGGGCGCAATATTTATCAAAAAGCATATCCTGTCTTATGGATTTACGATATAAAGAGATTATCTCATTTCAGGATTCAAAAAGGAGAAAAACCTATTTTTTCTCCTTTGCATATGCTACTAAAGCATCTTTTACCCCATACTTAAATGCCACGACTACGGCGACACCCCACGCAAGAGGTCCGAGGAATATATAGAAAATACTGGTTTTGATTAACATTGTGTCAAGTGCTAATACTATCAATACCAGGAATAAAAAGCCCCTCATCAAAGGAATAAATATTTCTGAACCTTCGACTTTCATTCCTTTCATTGTTGATTGCAAATAATCCATTACAATGTCGATGGACAAAAATCCGATTATCAATATCAGGACCCCTGTAAACAGATTCGGAATGTAATTTAATACATTTATCAAGAATTCAGTAAGGAATCTAAAACGCAATATCTCTACGGCGGCCAATATAAATATCAGATAACCGAACAATTTTACTAAGCCAGAAACGATTCCTGAGACAGATGTTCCACCTGCTTTCAGGGGTTCTCCCATAGAGCTCTTCATAATCTTATCATCTACACCCATAGCAACAAGGCTTTTGCGGATAATATCTGCAAGGAAATCAACAATTAGCAAGCCAATGATCAGTACTATCAAAGCCGTTATTATAAGAGGTATATATGAAATAACCTGGGTGACAAAATCTGTTATAATCTGTATTCTTAGTATATCCAGAATTATAGCAGCAAAAATTATATAAATAAACAGCTTGATAATTGACTCGAAGAATCCTACAGTGCTCATTCCTGCTTTTCTTATTATTCCTCCCAGAGCTGTTTTATCAATAAGATTATCAAGTCCTATCTTGTCTAACACTTTAGCCCCGATTTTTCCGATAAATCTTCCCAAAATCCATCCAACAATTATTAGAACAATTATTGCTATCAGTGTTGGTATAAAGGCAATAAATTGATCTGCCAGTCTGTATAAACTATCTAGTATTTTAGAATCTACCATACAATTCACCCCGATAATACATTGGAGGCAATACTATTAAAAGTTTTTGTTTAGCTGTTTACTAAAATGGAAACACTTAAGTCTAATAATCCTCCATCGGCATCTCTTCCCACTCCCGCTCCACCGCCACCGGGTTCTTCCTGATTTCAAGTATCATGGATCCATCCCGGACCCTGGAACCATTCCTGCCTATCCATTTGTCAAGCTGCCCGCTTTTTAACATGGTACGCAATGCGAACTTTATACTTGCGCCCTCATCCTTGTTCGTAATATTTGCTGCCCCGTGTATCAATTTCACATGCCTGAACCCGTGCTCATAAGCCTCTTTGATCTTTTCGCGGGCTGCCATGAGCGCTGTCCTTGTTGAATATTTATGCAGGTCAACCTCAACACATTTCTTGAAGATATCTGCTTCGAACCATGCCATAATCAATCCATAATTTCCTTCCTTAACAGGATATATGCAAGTCCCAGTCCGGCAATGCCGTATAAAAGAAGCGGCAGGAGATATCCGGAGAGCGCGCTAAACCCTTCCTGGTATATCAATACCGAATCAAGAGCCCTTATACCCAGAGTGATAGGAAGGGAGCTTCCTATCTTGACCATCAATGCCGGCATGGTCTCGAATGGGAAAAAAACACCGCACAGGAAAAGCATGGGGATACTCAATACAAGGGATGATAACATGGCCGTATTTTCCGATTCTGCGAATGTTGCTACAGCCATACCGATACCTATGAAAGCTGCTGAATATACAAGGATAACAAGGAACAACAGCCCCATCTGGCCAGCCGGGATCAATATCCCGTAGAACATGAAAGCAACAACGACCAGGATGATCCCCTGGAACATGGCTATAAGAATAAGAGCCAGGGTCTTTGCGAAAATGAACTCCTCCAGGGATAATGGTGTCAAAAGTGTTCTTAGCAGGGTCTTTTTGGTCCTCTCCTGCACAATTGTGATTGAGGAGAGCAGGAATGAAATGAACATCAGGACGATGGATACGATAGCAGGAATCAGGAAATCAAGATAAGACATGTCTTTAAATACTGGCTCTCTTTCAAGTTTAATGGGCGCAGCAATAGCAGCAGGCGACTTTGTTCTTACATCGCCCAGGATACTTTTTGTCCTGCTGATCTCTGATACCAGGTTTGAAGTGCTATTTTCCATTTCTGTAGAAAGGTTGTTCATCTGGATAGAAACATCGGATGACTGATTCTTGACCTGATCCAGTATCACGATTGCAGTCTCGATATTTGAGATATTACCCTGGATATTTGAAATTTGAAAAATGTAATTGCTGATCAACGTCTGCATATTCTGCAACCTGATGTCGGTGCGTACCAGTTTTTCATGCAATTCATAGCTTTTCTGGGCAACATTTGCAAGGCCGTTATTAAGTGATCTTATCCGGTCGGTCTTTTCAAGTAAAAGCGCCCTTGAATCCTGGATCTGCCGGATGGTGCTTGAAATGGATATGCATTGTGGTGTTGAAGAAATGGCACATGTTGAATTATATGTTCCCTGCAGGTCGGCCTGGATCGCAAATAATGCGGCATCTGTAGAATCGATATTATCGACCACAAACTTCAGGTCGTCCCTCAATGTTGCCGAGTCATTATAGATAGAACTAACATTCTTATCAAGTTCTAAAATATCACTACGCGTTGTATTTAAATCCACAGCCGTCAGGGAGAGATCAATTCCCATCTGGTCAAGTGCGGTTTTCATCATACTAATGGATTGATTCATCCTGGTTACATTGATCTCATCCAGCCGGACAAGCACATTCTGTGTATCATTGTTCAGTCTGCTGATATTCCCGTTTATTGAAAAGACACCGTCTTTTAATGGGCCAAGTTCTGACTCCATCTCTCCCAGGTTTTCCCAGAGCGTGCTGATAAAACCAAGGGTGAGTTCGTAGGACATTTTTTCAGTAGTGGTAAGGAAAACCGTGGATATTACAGGCGCTATCTGGACGCGGGAATTATCAATATACAATTTCATAGACTGCGTCTGGTTTTCGGGAATGAATATTCCGGCGCTGTATTTTCCCTTACTTACCCCATCTTCGATAACAGACGGGTCATCAGTGTTTTCTTTAACGATTATGAACATTTTGCTGCGGTTTAATTCTTCGATTATGTCATTTCCGGATACCGACCCGCCCCCAACGCCAAGTTTTACTTCTTTCAGACCTTCACCGGAGGCTCCTGAAAAAACCGACCCGATCAATATCATAATAAGAATAGGAGCAAGAAATATCAAAAGTAAAGTCTTCCTGTGGCGGACATATACCAGAAAATCTTTCTTTATGACCGGAACAATGCTCAATGCCACTCTTCTCCTGAAGCAAGAATGAATACGTCTTCCAGGCTGGGCGTACTTGATTCGATACTTCGGATCGTTTCTCCCTTCGAATCAAAAATCTCAAAAATTGCCTGAAGTGGCTGCTCATCCGTAAAAGTTATTTTAAGCCCTTTTTCATTTACGCTGCACGAAGAAATATTTTCAATGGAGCCCAGGTTATGTTGTATGGCCTCATAATTCCCCGGTGAGC
Organism: Candidatus Methanoperedens sp.; assembly: GCA_012026795.1. Classification (NCBI taxonomy): domain Archaea; kingdom Methanobacteriati; phylum Methanobacteriota; class Methanomicrobia; order Methanosarcinales; family Candidatus Methanoperedentaceae; genus Candidatus Methanoperedens; species Candidatus Methanoperedens sp. The sequence goes on along the minus strand of VEPM01000002.1, from coordinate 20,786 downwards.
TTGTTATTAAAATAACCTTTTCACCTACCTTTTTTTTCAAGTCATCTTGTTTTCCTTCGATAACTATTTTTCCCCGGTTCATTATCAGTATCCGGTCGCACAATAAGTCCGCTTCTTCCATATAATGTGTCGTAAGAAGGATCGCCGTTCCTTCCCTGTTAACAACCCGGATAGTTTCCCAGAGGGCTTTTCTTGACACCGGGTCAAGCCCCACACTTGGTTCATCAAGGATCAGTACCGCTGGTTTATGAATGAGAGCACATGCGATATTTAGCCTTGTCTTCATTCCCCCGGACAGGTTATAGGCCCTTACATTGCTTTTTTCATCCAGCTTTAGCAACGTAAGTATTTTATGGCTCCTCTTTTTGATATCAATTACAGGTATCCGGTATAACGAACCGAAGAACATGAGGTTTTCACTCACAGTAAGCTCATCATAGAAACTGTTCTCCTGGGGAACAACTCCGATGATTGAAAGTACATCTTTTTTATCAGATACAACATCAAGTCCGGATATAAATGCATGACCCGATGATGGTCTTGATTGGCATGAAAGGATTTTGATCAATGTTGATTTTCCTGCACCGTTAGGTCCGAGAAGACCGAATATGATCCCTTTTTCAATGCCCAGTGTCACATTATCCAGTACTTTGAAATTCCCATAGCTTTTTGTTATAGAGCGAATTTCGATTATCGGTTCCATATCTGTATCGTATTTTTATTCTATGATTTATTATATACTATTTAGAACTTTTTTAACTTATATGAAATATAAACACTTATATTATGTTAATGCTTAAAGTATCAAACGCAAAGTGTGAAAAATGGAAAAGAACACTATAATTTTATTTAACCCGATGCCTGTGGAACATCCTGTTGCGATCCCCAATAAAATGACAACATCCCTGCAAGTCCCGCTTGTGAATGTTCCTCTATCGCTTCTTGCCCTTGGAAGAATGGTTCGTGATGAATATGACGTTAAAATAGTCAATGCAGTAGCAGATAATGATTATAAAAGAAATATCATCGATGCCGCCAAAAAAGCCCTGTGCCTGGGGGTTAGTAGCATGACCTGTTACCAGATCAGCGATGGTATCGATGTGTGCAAAGCTGTCAAGGAACTTTATCCGCAGCTTCCGGTCATCTGGGGAGGGTATCACCCATCAACAGAGCCAGTGCAAACCCTCAAAAATCCCTGTATTGATATTGTTATCAGGGGGCAGGGAGAGATTCCTTTTAAAGAAGCGGTTGAAAAACTTCGGAATAATGAATCCCTTAACGGGGTTAGAGGTGTCTCCTATAAAGAAGGTGGGAAAATAATTGAAAATCCGGGACAGGAATTCAAATCCCTTGATTCTTTCCCTCCCATACGATATGACATGATAGATGTAGAGCGACATGTCAAAGGGTATAAATTCGCTGATCGATGTATTGATTATTATTCAAGTATTGGCTGTGCGGCAGGATGTGATTTCTGCTCAGAGCCGCTATTTTGCGGCAGGCGCTGGTCAGGACTTACAGCAGGAACAGTTGTTTCGGAACTTGAGTATCTTGCAAAAACCTACAACATTGATACATTCATGATCCGGGACAGTGATTTTTTCATCAATGTGAAGCGGGTGAAAGAGATCTGCATGCTCCTGATAGAGAAAGACCCGGGGATTCGTCTCACGAGCGTCAATGGCAGGATGGAGAAGCTTTCGAGAATGGATGATGATGTATGGGGACTTTTGCGAAAAGCAGGAATCCATGAGATATTCATTGGCTTTGAGAGCGGGCTCCAGGAGGCGCTTGATGCTATGAATAAGGGAGCAAAGACTGACCAGATAAAAATGTGCGTTGATAAATGTATAGAAAATGATCTCGATATTCGCGGCTCATTCATGGTGGGAATTCCGGGGATGGATGCAAAAGAAGAGGTGACAAGGACATTTGAAGAGATACATACGATCATTTCTGCTTACGGGAAAATGGGAAAACTTAAACACATGGATATTTTGTTATCGTTCTTTACGCCATACCCGCACACCAAGCTGTATGAGGCCTCGGTTAAGAACGGATTAAAGCCCATGAACACTCTTGAAGAGTGGGGCGACTTTGACCAGTTTGATTTTAAGGCGCCATGGTTTTCACAGGAGTATTTTGATATTACCAGGGATTTCAGGGCAGGGATGCCAATGAATTCGGGGTGTGGCTTTGAGGAATGGTGCAGGTTTTATGAAGGGATGGTAAAGAGGCTGGAAAGAATTTGAGATAAAAGAATTAGTGGATATCATAAAGAAGCTGGTTGAAACGGGGAAATAATGGGCATAGATGTGCCTGATCATGTGATTATCGACGATGGCAGGCACTTCAACATGAAGGAAGCCAGGTATGTATAGCGCAGAAGGTCTGGCTCAAAATACTATGTATGCAGGAAAATTATACTAATCCAAATTAGTACTAATCATGATTAGTAAATTTATCGACCGCCATCAAGAGATGTCTTTACTGGAAGAAGAATGGAATAAACCGGGTGGAAGGCTGATAATACTATATGGAAGAAGGAGAATAGGTAAGACAAGTTTGCTCTTTGAAGATTTCCAGTCGAACTTATAAAAATTCTCATTGACATTCTCTTGCCTTTCGCAGTTCTTTCTCCAATCAGGGCTGATAAAGAGAGAATGCAATTAGTATCTGTTCTGAATATCCAAAGCCCATACTAATTATTTTATTATAATGTGGGGCTGGTGAGATTTGAACTCACGATCGACGGGTCTCTCCGAAAATGCCAGGTTTTTGGCAATTTAATCTTTGAGCAGCACGTTCAGTGCTCCAACGGTTCCTCATTGCTTACCGCGTCCGGTTCACTCGGTAGACCCGTTGCTCATCATTACACCCCGGAATTAATTCCGGGGTCTCTTGACCCCGGATTTCTCCGGTTTTCCGCTGGAGCCCGTCGCCATGCCGGACTAGGCCACAGCCCCTTGTGGGTCGCTAATAATTCCTCCGATTGTTATTAAAGGTATCTAATGGGATGAAATTTCAAACCATAAATTATTGAAAAACAGGCGGGCATAAGATATAAGATTTCATAGCATCAGTAAACATTTGTTTTGTCAATGAAATTAAACGTACTTAGAAGTTATGGAGTTTGAATATGGTTCATAGTGACCTGACCGATGCAGCTTCTCGCGGGCTGGAATGGCTAAAGGAACAACAACCTGAAACCATCAAGGACATATCCCGCTCCATCCAGGCATTAACATTATGGAATAAACCCGCATCCTCCTTAATCGAAAAATTGTTATCCCTCAAAAAAGATGGTTTCTGGGAAACGCAAACTCCTCTTACTGATACTGCAAGAGCATTCATTGCTCTATGCAAATGCGGGAAAGTACAACCCGGAATAATCACCTGGATACAGGAACAGCAGCTCGACGATAACTGGAACAACAGTGAAATTGATACAGCTTATGCTCTCATGGCATTAGGAGAATGCAGCATAAAAAATAAAAGCGGATGCAAATGGCTTGTTAGCAATTATGGGAAGAAATGGGAGCATCCCGGAACAACTTCTCTTATAATTACTGCACTTTCTATCCAGGACAAAGAAAAATACTGCGGTTTCATAAACGATCGTGCAAGCTGGCTGCTTTCAAAAAGAGAGGACGGGGGCTGGACTTATATCGCAACAAGCAACCTTGTTATCCAGGCTTTGATCGTTTCAGGAGTAGAGGATGAGGACATCGCGCCATCCATCAAATGGCTTCTTGGAAAACAGCAGGAAAACGGTAGCTGGAGAGATATAATTTCAACTACCCTGTCATTGATCACATTAAAAATGTACCTGGATAAACTTAATAGCATTTCAAAGAAATGAAGGGGCAGGAAGTAAATCATGAGTAAAAAAGCAGCAGTCATAAAAGGCGACGGCGTAGGACCTGAACTTGTAAATAGCATGCTCAGGGTGGCAAAAGCCGTCGGTACAAAAGTCGAGTTCATAATGTGCGAAGGTGGAGAACAATGGTGGAAAGAAAACGGCGGGGATTCCCTGATCCCGCAGGAAACATGGGATATTCTCGGTGACACTGACGCTGGTTTTAAAGGCCCCACGACCACACCTGGCGGCGCAGGCTCACCAAGGAGTGTGGCTGTATCGATCCGCCAGAAGTTCAACCTCTATGCTAACGTCCGCCCGATCAAATCTTTTCCAAATACCCAGAAACCTCTTGGTGATGTGGATTTTGTCTGTGTAAGAGAAGGCACCGAAGGACTGTATATCGGAAAGGAGGTCCAGTTGACAGACGATGTTTTTATCGCCATTCGAAAGATCACCCGGCCTGCATGCCGAAATGTCGCAAAGTACGCATTCGAGGAAGCTGTAAGGAGAGGCTGGAAGAGTGTTGTGGCGATCCACAAGAGCAACATTCTCAAGCAGACCTGCGGCACGTTCCTTGAGGAAACGGAAAAAGTCTCAAAGAATTATCCAGGCATTGAACTGGAAGAATATCATATAGATAACATAGCCCAGCAGCTTATCAAGAACCCGCAGATATTCAACCGGAAAGTCCTGCTTTCGACGAACCTGTTCATGGATATATTGAGCGAAGAGTGTTCCGCTCTTGTGGGAAGCATCGGGCTCATTTATTCGGCAAATATCGGTGATAACTATGCGATGTTTGAGCCTGCCCACGGATCTGCACCAAAATATGCCGGGCTTGATAAGGTAAATCCTGTGGCAACAGTGCTTGCTGGCGCATGGCTTCTTGATTACCTTGGCGAGAAAAAGAATTCCGAAGCGGTTTTCGAGGCAACGGAAAAAGTTATCTCCGAAGGCAAATACCTGACTTATGACCTTGGAGGGAGCGCAAAGTCAAGCAGGATGGTTGATGAGATAATCAGGAAAATAAAGTGAAAAGGAAAATTCATTTTTTAATCTATTTCATTTTCTTAATCTTATTCGTAACCCATTTTCACCGCTACATGTAAATTGCTCGATCTCAACTTCATTTCCATCCTTGAGATCTAAATTTTCACATATTGCGATCGGTATGGAAATTATCAGGTTCTTACCTGACTTTTGAAGTTTTACTACTTCACCCATATTATCACCTTTTTTATTTTTTATTATGGTATTTAACGATATTTAACCCGAATCATGTGACTGGATGCGCTTCATCATCAGTGGCATTATTCCATGCTTTGCGGTCTTTTTCGGTTCTCCCGGAAGACCGAACATCGGCATATCGGGGGCGGAGAAGCCAAAAAACTCATTCTCCCACCTGTCCTTTATTTCCTTGAATATCCTCTTATAAGCAATACAGTGCGGGTCAACGCCCTTTATTTCGCCATTATAAGGAGCTATTGCATTATACGGACATCCGCCCCTGCAGAATTTGATGTTGCTGCATTCCTTGCAATTCTGGTCCACATAATCCTTGAACTGGAACATTTTCTTCCAGGCATCGGACTTTGCAAGGTCTTCCTTGCGGGGATGATCTCTCACATTTCCCATAACATATTCAGGCATGCCTATGAAACGATAGCATGGATATATGCTCCCGTCAGGACCTACCGCAAAAGTATCTCCCATGCAATCAACGAAGGTGCAAACAGTGCCTCGGCTGGTAAACATGCATTTACAGAGGTGGTCAATATTCATGATCTCGATCTTGCCCATGTTTTCCAGGTATTTATCAAGGAGATAAACCAGCAATTCCCCGTACTCTTCCGGGGAAAGTGCAAATTTTTCTGGGGTATCATCACGAATTGAAGGAAGCGCAGGATGTAATTTCAGGGTTATGCCATTCTCCAGGAAAAAATTAAATATCTCCTCTTTCTGCTTTACAGAATGGGATGTAAAGGTGCAAATAAAACTCACTTTAAGACCATTTTCCCTTGCGATTTGAAAACCTTTCATGGTCTTATCGAAGTATCCTTTTCCTCTCTGGAGGTCAGTAAGTTCCTTTGGGCCATCGAGACTGGAACCGATTGGAATATTATACTCTGCAAGGGCTTGAGCCATTTCAGGGGTCATTAACCAGAGATTGGACTGAAGTGCAAAAGCCGGTTTCAAGTGACTGAGGTTCTTTGCCAGTAATGGAAGCGCCTCACGGTAAAAACCAGCGCCTGCCATGAGAGGTTCACCGCCATGGAAGGTAAATGTGACTTGATCGGACCGGAAATCCTTGAGCCACTCAACTACTTCTTTGATGGTTTCAATACTCATTATCGGGGAGCCTTTATCGGAACTCCAGCAATAACTGCAATTAGCGGGACAGCTTAAAGTTGGGATCAGCATTACGTGAAAAGCCATATGATATCTTGATTTAGCGCTTCTTTAAAGTATTAATAGTTTTGCGCATTGATTAAAATAAAGTATATTTACTAAGAAGTGGTAGATATCAATATACACTAATAGTGTATACAAAATTAAAAGAGTGGAGGAACAAAATATGACAAAATATGTAGTTGAATCAACGCACACTTCCGAAGAGTGTACGAAGGCACTTGATGAGACACTTAAAGAGGGAAAAGACATACTTAAAAAATTTGCTTTTGCATGTAGTTCAGGAGAACATACAGGCTGGGCGTATGTAGATGCAGATAGTAAAGAAGAATCATTGAAAATAGTGCCGGAATTCTTAAGAAATAAAGCACGTGCTCACGAGGTTAAAATATATACTCCTGAAGAAATAACAGCGGCACACGCAGAAGCATAACCAATTTTTTATTTTTTAATTAAAGAATAAAAATGAATCACAGCCATTTTTAGCTGTAATTTTTTTATTTTAACTGATTGTAGAAATTATTACTTCTTTTTTTGATGGTTTTTTCGGTTTCTTTGGAACCGTATAAGCTCCTAAAAATAATGATACCAATGCTGCTATTGGCAGAACAAATAGAAATCCGATAACTAAAGCAAAGAATATTGTTGTGGCCGGAACGAATAGCGTAAGAATGAATAATGAAAATGTCGCGCCGCTAAAACCAACCAACAATCCAAGTCTCTTCTTTTGATATGTCATTTTATACCTCCTTTTTGACTTATTTACTGTTAGTTCATATATTTACGAACAATCATAGATATAGTTTACGCTCGATGTAAAGAGTGGTATTTTCCAAAGCTGGCAACTACTCAAAATATTATTAATCAGATGAAAATCAAACAACTGGAAAAACCAGCGGGGATCAAATATTTAAAAAATTCTCATTGTTAACAATGTCACCTGTTATTTGTAATGTCCATTTATTGAGGACATTTGCTGTACTTGCATTAGCATCAAATGTGCCACCGCCTACTATCGTCCCTGAAACTTGTATATGGCTCGAGTCATAGCCGGTAACATCAGTTACGGTTCCTCTGAAACAATATTCGTTTGCTTGAGTAACTACCAATATGTTCGCCGGGGTTCCGCTCTGTCCGATTATCAGTTCGCTTCTACCGCTGGTTTAGTACCGGTTACTATGCCAGAACCATTTGCAATTACATTGGCCGCTCCTAATGCCATTGTTACACCAAACAACATTAAAGCGGCTGCTACCACTATAGTCTTTTTATCTAACATTCTTTTTACCTCCTTTTTGATGTGTTAACCACACTACCATCAGGCAAATTCCCATGAATCTCGGATTTTTTAAAGCATGGTTTAATCAAAGAGTTTTGAATAAAGGATTAAGCGTTTTTTCACCGCCTCTCTCTGATCAATCTAAGAAACAACATATAAATAAAGCTTTCTAAGAATTATAATGAATATTAATTATAATGATCATGTAATTATATTTAAAATTGAATAGCCAAAAGTAAGATTCAATCGTTGTTTTCTTGATAGTTATTCGAAAAATCAATAGCGGGCTGGGAGGGATTTGAACCCACGACCGTCGGATTAAGAGTCCGACGCTCTGCCTGTCTAAGCTACCAGCCCAGGACTTTCCTCTAATAATGCTAAGTTAATATATACATTTCGCACCAATAAGGTAACATGAAAATTGCGAGGGATACTTTACAATTCATACTTGAAGTATGCAAATCATCAGCACCAAATGAATTTGCAGGTATGCTTTCGGCGCGGGGGGATGTCATTACTGAAGTCATAGTAGTCCCTGGCACAGAGTCAAGCGATGAGAGCGCAGTGATGCAGTTATTCATGCTTCCAAACATACATACGATCGGATCGGTTCACAGCCATCCATCCGGGAATATGGCGCCTTCCGGCCCGGATCTTGAACTATTTGATAAGAAAGGAGTTGTTCATATTATTGCAGGTGCGCCATTTGATTTTAATAGCTATAGATGCTATGATAAAGACGGGCTTCCGATCAAACTTGAGGTAGTTGATTATGAATTCAAAGATGAAAATGACATATTATTTGAGTAAAAACCAATATAGTATAGAAATAGATATATACTCTGCAACCTTGAAACATAAAAACCAGGAGATAATATGATGCAGTCACCACAAACAGGATATGATAGTGCAATAACCGTATTCAGCCCTGATGGGAGGCTGTTCCAGGTAGAATATGCACGTGAAGCTGTGAAAAGAGGAACAACAGCAATAGGAATTAAAGCAAAGGACGGCGCGGTCTTATTAGTAGATAAGCGTGCCACCACTAGACTTGTGGAGATGGAATCCATTGAAAAAATTTTCCAGATAGACGATCACATAGGGGTGGCAACATCGGGATTGGTAGCTGATGCGCGGGCTCTTGTAGATTTCGCGCGCGCACAGGCCCAGATCAACAAGACAACTTATGATGAGCCGATCGGGATCGAGACCCTGTCCAAAGAGATATGCGATTTCAAGCAGTCCTACACCCAGACAGGCGGAGTAAGACCTTTCGGGACATCTCTTCTTATTGCCGGGATCGAAGGACATAGAACGCGCATTTTTGAGACCGACCCCAGTGGGGCTTTGCTTGAATACAAAGCCACCGGAATTGGCTCAGGAAGACCTGAAATAATGGAGTTCCTGGAGAAAAATTATACTGAGGATATTGATCTTGATAAAGCTATTGTTCTTGGGCTTGAAGCTCTCAAGACAGTAACAGAAGGCGGCCTGAATGAATTGAACATCGAGGTAGGAGTGATTGAACTTTCAACGCGAAAATTCAGGAAGCTGGCCGTTTCCGAAGTGAAAAAATATATATCAGGGACCTCCAAAGAAACTGAAAAGGGAAAGAAAAAATAATATGGTGAATTTCGGAGAGATTGAAGAGATCTTCAAAAAACTTCAAGGGAAACTTACACCCGACGAATTCAGGTCAAGGGTTGAAACCAAATTTACGGAAATGAACGGTCTTTGCGATCCGCGCACCGCAGCTATGCTTGTTGCAAGCGAACTGGGGTTGAATGAGAATGTTAAGATCAAGGATATGACAGCAGATAAGGGCAATGTTGTTTTTATTGCAAAGGTGACTGCTGTCGGGGATATTAAACAGTTTTCACGAGATAATGATACAATGGGCCGCGTTGTAAATCTTAATCTTGCGGATGAAACCGGCTCTATCAGGGCTGCGTTATGGGATGAGGCTGCCGACCTTGTGAAGATCGGGGATTTAAAGATAGGGCAGACTATTAAAGTGAAAGGGTTTGTCAAACAGGGGCAGCGCGGGCTTGAAGTAAACGTGGGAAGGGGCGGGAATGTCGAGCATATAGAAAAAGAAGTCCCTGTAAATTTAAAGCCACATAAGATCAGCGAGATTAAAGCAGGAATGAACGACCTGAATGTTCTTGGCAAGGTGCTTGATATTGGGAAAGTGCGTACATTTGCACGCAAGGATGGAAAGACAGGTAAGGTCTTAAATATTACCATAGGTGATGAAACAGGGAAAATCCGGGTTACTTTATGGGATGCAAAAGCTGAATCCCCTGGTGTAAATGCAGGGGATATAGTGGAAGTAATGAATGCATACGCCCGGGAAAATACATTCAGCAACTCGATAGAACTGTCGCTTGGTTCAGGCGGGGGAATTACAAGAAGCAGCGCGGTAGTTACTTATAACGAACCTCTCACGCCAATATCCGATATCGGTATTAATTCAGCTTATAGCGTGGCCGGGCATGTATCTGGAATTGATGAGATCAGGGAATTCGACAGGCCTGATGGAACAAAAAGCAAGGTGTCAAATATTTATATTTCAGATGACACAGGGCGCATAAAAGTTGCGCTGTGGGGCGAACATGCAGACCTTATAAATGAACTTGAAATCGGAAGTGAGATCCGCATTGTGGATGTTTTTGCAAAATCGGGAAGGAACGAGGAAGTGGAACTGAGCGCAGGAGCAAGGACAAGCATCCAGGTTATCAGGAAGTAATATTACTTTCACCCCGCTCTCATAAGGTTTATTAATAGATACGCCAAGATAATGGATAATTGTGCACCATATAACAAACAAAATGTGCACTGGAGAAACAACATGGCAGAAAGAAAAACTTTGGAAGATTTACCGGGTGTAGGTCCGGCGACAGCAGAGAAATTGAAAGAAGCGGGTTTTGGCTCAATTGAAGCCATAGCCGTATCATCCTCATCCGAACTTGCAAGTATAGCTGAGATCGGGGAATCAACCGCACAGAAGATCATTAATGCGGCACGACAGGCCGCAGATGTCGGGGGATTTGAAACAGGCGACCTTGTTCTTGAGCGCAGGAAGCTTGTGGGAAAATTAAGTTTTGGCACCAGGGCCTTTGACGACCTCATGGGGGGCGGGGTTGAGTCCCAGTCAATTACGGAGTTCTACGGGGAATTCGGTTCGGGAAAGACGCAGGTTGGCCACCAGATGGCTGTAAATGTGCAGCTCCCAAAGGAAGAAGGAGGACTCGGAGGATCAGTGATAATAATTGACACTGAAAATACCTTCAGGCCAGAAAGGATAACCCAGATGGTAATGGGATTATCTGCAAAATACGGGACAGAGTATGATCCTGAGGAGTTCCTGAAGAACATCCATGTTGCAAAAGCCTATAATTCAAACCACCAGATACTGCTTGTGGATACTGCAAATGATCTTGCCTTAAAGCTCAGGGATACCGATAAGCCGGTGCGCCTGCTGATCGTTGATTCATTGACCGCTCATTTCAGGGCTGAATATGTGGGGCGCGGAACTTTAGCAGACAGGCAGCAGAAACTCAATAAGCACATGCACGACCTCATGAAGTTTGCAAGTCTTTATAATGCTGCGATTATCGTTACCAACCAGGTGATGTCAAAACCCGATGCATTCTTCGGCGACCCCACAAAACCCATTGGCGGGCATATCGTGGGACATACCGCGACATTCAGGCTGTACCTGCGAAAATCCAAAGGTGAGAAGAGAATAGCAAGGCTTGTGGATTCTCCGAATCTACCTGAGGGCGAAGCGATATTCTCGGTTACGTCAGAAGGGCTTAAGGATTAAGAATCGATATTAAGGATGTGAAATACAAAGCTGTCGTAGTCGATATTGACGGAACAATTACATATAGCGACAGGAGTATCGATTGTAAAGCCGTTGCAGCATTACGAAGCCTTCACGTTCAGGTAGTCGTTGCTACAGGGAACGTACTCTGCGTTGCCCGGACAGTCGCAAAACTCCTGGGAACAAGAGGTATCGTGATAGCTGAGAATGGCGGGGTCGTTGAGTGCGGGAAAGTTGAAGCTGACACATCCCATATAAAAGAGTGCAGGGAGGCTTTAGAGATATTGGAGCAGCACTTTTCCTCCCTTGAGATGCTTGACCGTGAGAACAGGATCACCGAAATAGGCTTGCGGCGCAATTTCGATGTGGATAAAGCAAGAAAACTCCTGGGTAATGCGCCTGTGGATATTGTTGATACCGGGTTCGCGATTCATATCAAGAGCAAAAAGGTCAATAAAGGTACAGGGTTGAGAAGGATCGCGCAAATGATGGGTCTTGATGTGCAGGATTTCGTGGCTTTCGGGGACTCCCCGAATGATATCGAGATGCTTGAGGTGGCTGGTTTTGGGGTGGCTGTTGGGAATGCGCATCCTGATCTGAAAAAAGTTGCACGCTTGGTAACGAAGGGAGAGCATGGGACTGGGGTGGAGGAGGCTGTGAGGGAGTTGAGGAGGAGAGGGGAGATAAGATAGATATAGGAGGAATAAGAAATTATTGGCCAGAAGGTAATAAGCGTGAATGGTGTAAAACAACAAGTCATCCGTATGATAGAGGCTCTTCCTGAAGAGATTACTGTCGATGATATTATGGCAGAACTGTATTTCAAGCAGCAGGTTGATGCTGGTCTGAAGGAGCTTGATGAAGGTAAGGGAATACCTCATGAAGAGGTTGAAAAGCGGATGGCCAAATGGCTCAAAAGATAAGGTGGTCTCCAAAGGCAGCTTCTAACTTTGAAGAGATATGTGAATACATTGCCAAGGATTCAGAAGTTTATGCAACTCTTTTTGCTAACAAAATAAATGCAGCCGTAAAATCTATTCCTCAATTTCCTAAAGCTGGGCGAATTGTGCCTGAATATGAGGACGAGAATATACGTGAGAAGATATATGAAAACTACAGAATAATATATCGTATCAAAGGAGAGATTATTGAAATTGCTGCGATCAGTCATAGTTCAAAGCCGCTGAAGAATGTTCTACAAGGGAAACAAATCTAAGAACTCGGAGAAAATAAAATGCAATGTCACTTTTGTGGCGGAGAGATGAAAAAAGGAAAAACAACATACGCATTGAATAGATTGGGCTATCATTTATTGATCGACGATGTTCCAGCATGGATATGTTCGAAATGTAATGAAGCATATTTTGAGGAGAGCGCGGTTGATAATATTCAGTATATTATCAAAAGTCTTGATCCACAGATTAATAAAGTAAGGGAAGCTGCAATAGCTTAAGTGTGGAAGAATTAAGGTCGATGATATAGTCAATCATGCATATTTAGCCCGAAAGGAAACGATACAATAAACCACAAAGAACGCAAAGCATAGCAGCAAATCTTTGCGCCCTTTGCGTTCTTTGCGGTGAGCGTTCAATTAATCTTTGAATTCTCATCGGGTTATTTAAAGCTGAGTGATTATATCATGGCTAAGCTCTAAATGATAGTTCGATATAAATATTATTAAATCTTAAGTGATCTCCGATGAAGCTTCTTGCTATTGATGTCGGAATGGGGACACAGGATATTCTTCTCTATGACAGCCATGAGAATATTGAAAATTGCTTTAAGATGGTTTTGCCATCGCAGACCCGGATCATTGCCCAGAGGATCATTGAAGAGACGGCATTGAAAAAAGATATTGTCCTTACGGGTGAAACAATGGGGGGAGGCCCATGTGCGGCCGCAATAAAGAGGCATTTAAAAGCAAACCTATCAGTTTTTGCCACAGAAAAAGCAGCTCTCACCCTGAATGACGATCTTGAAAAGACAAAGGAAATAGGTGTTGTCATTGTAAAAGAGAATGAAGTAACCGAACTAAATGCTTCGGTTATCAAAATGTGCGATATAGATAAAGCCGCCCTTACGGAAGCCTTTGCTCTTTTTGGTGTTCCAATCCCGCAAAATTTTGCCGTAGCTGTCCAGGATCACGGATTTTCTCCGGCCGGAAGCAATCGCGTCTTCCGGTTTGAATATTTCAGGGAAATCATTGAAAAAGGCGCAACACTTGATTCTTTTGTATATACGAATAATACGAAAAAAATCCCGGAGCGCTTTACAAGGATGATCGCTGTGGAAAGAACATTGCCTGGTGCAATGCTGATGGATACGGGAATGGCTGCAATACGGGGAGCACTTCTTGATGAGTGTGCCCGCGAGCCGCATCTTGTTGTAAATATCGGCAATGGCCACACACTTTCCGGGATCATTGATAATGGAAAACTCATCGCATTAATGGAACACCACACACAGCAGATGACCTCAGGGAAACTTGATGATTACCTGATGCGATTATGTAATGGAACACTCGGGTTTGATGAGGTTTTTAATGATGGCGGGCACGGGTGTTATGTGAAAGAAGCGATTGGCTTTGAAAATATTGGCTCAATATTGGTCACGGGTCCGCAACGTGAGATCATGCGCGGCTCAAAACTGGAGTTCAGTTTTGCTTCTCCTTACGGGGATATGATGCTGACTGGCTGTTTCGGACTGGTTGATGCTTACATGCATTACTTAAGGAATTGCAATTCAGACTCTTTGAGGGATGAAAGAAATTAAGTATTTATAAAAGTATTAATATTAGAATATCAATGCTTGATCTTGTACCGCAATTTTTCAATGATATGGATGTCAATTTTGATTTCTTTAAGAAATTAGCCCTGGCTGTGCTTATTGGAATACTTATTGGCATTGAAAGGGAACACAGGCGGCCTGAGAAAGAAGAATTGATCGCCGGGGTCCGCTCATTTACCATAGCCTGTATCGCAGGTATGATATCCTCATTCATAGCATTAAAAGTCAATCCCGGTATTCTTCTTATATCACTTGCATTTTTTGCATTAATATCAACATTATACATATATATTAAAAATGTAGTATTAAAAGCCCCTGGTATAACAGGTCCGATTGCACTATATTGTACTTTCCTTCTTGGTGTTTTAATATCTTATGATCAATTCGTCCCTGCTATCGCCGGGGCTGTTATTATCACACTTCTCCTTGCAGAAAAGCAACCTCTCCATTCTTTCGCAACAAAACTCAGGGACGATGAAATATTAAGCGCAGTCCGGTTTCTCGCTGTTGTTTTCATACTCTTTCCCCTGGCTCCTGATGCAGTTTATCTGGGAGTCATAAATCCAAGAACGATCCTTTTAATTGTGATATTTGTTGCCTCCATTAGCTTTGCCAGCTTTGTAATAATGAAAAACATGGGGACGGAAAAAGGAGTCCCTATTTCCGGAATGCTGGGAGGGCTTGTTAACAGCGAAGCCACAACAGCAGCGCTTGCAGCTATGGCAAAACATAGACACGAATTGACCGAATCCAGTTTTACAGGGATTATTTTGTGCAATTCTTCAATGCTTATTCGAAACCTCATAATCGCCCTTATTGCGGATCCGACAGGAAAGGTAGCCTTTCTGATGGCAATTCCCCATATATTTATCATTATTTACTCTGCATCTGTAGTTTTAGGATCAAAAAACACCGGACACGTTAGCGAATCGATCCAATTGCAATCACCATTCGCGCTTTCACCCGCGATAAGATTTGCTGTTGGCTTTACAGGATTATCTATCGTTTCAAAATATGCTAACCTCTGGGCTGGTGCAGCAGGTGTTTATGCTACTGCGCTGGGCGGCTTTATAAGCAGCGCCGTAGTAACGGCATCAGCAGCCGCGCTTGCAGTGAACGGCGATATTTCATATAGCACAAGTGCGATAACTGCAATTCTCGCAAGCCTCGTAAGTACAGGGAATAAGATGATAATCGTTAAATGGTCGGGTCCGTCAATGCTAAGCGATCTTGTCAATAAGACATTCACACGCTTCATTATTGCAGGAGGGATTGTTCTTGTGATATGGGGAATATTCATTACCTATTTTTAGCACGGTGAAAAATCATTTCGGGACAAGAGTAGCACTATGACCTGTGAATCTTTCTGGTATTTCACGCCCGAGAATGTCCATGGCAATTTCATAATTACATTGCATTATCCTGTTTTTCTGGATAAATGGTTTCATTTTTTCAAATAGCCCGGTAAGACTTACCCCCTGCATGGAAAAACCTGAGAAAGCCGGGTCCGCATTATTTTTTAAAAAATTAAGAATTGCATTATAATCCACAGGCTCGCAAAGTATCACAATTTCAGATCGCCCTATCTGTAATCCCAATATTTTCATACATTCTGTAATATTTGAAAATTTAATTTCATCTTCATTTATCTTATGATCAAGAAATTTTTCATGCGATTCTGCATATGTCCTCGAATGTTCCCATAAGTTTTTTACGAAATAATCTCTTGCTTTATATTTAAGAAGCCTTTTAAACCTGCTCAGGAGCTCATCATAAAATTTTTCAGTCTCTTCATATGAAATACCCATCCGCGCTGAATTGAATGGACTATGCCACAGGTGTCTTGGCTTTTCACGAAGATTCATAATCTCATTGACTGCCCGCGCCATTTTTAATGTGAATACCTCGACAAGGCTGAAGACTTCATCATAGACAGGAATAAGTTCATCTCTTGATTTTATATTTAGCCCATAAAAAAGTACATTCAAAGGAAGGCGCTCTTTACTTTCTATGAGCCTGATATTTTTATCAATGGTCTCTTTTAAATATATCCTGTAAAGTGTTCTTGCAGGTTCGCTTATATCTTTTGAGATATTCTCATAATATTCCAGCCAGAATTCAAACGGTGAGATCATCCGTTTATTATATTTATTTTCAAGTTCATGGAAATCTGTTGAAATATTAAGGAAAACTGCCTGCGGATCAATACTATTGAACAGGTAAAGGATTTCATCATGAACTTTGTCCCCATTTATTAATGCGAGCCTTGCGCTTTCAGAAAAAAATCTCTCAAGTTTAAATGGATATTCAAGATGTCCTTTAATGGCATTATCTTCAAGACCGCCAAGCCATTCCCTCATTGCCGCATCATGTACATCCAGAACATTGATGACAGGTATAAGGAACAATTTTGGCATCAATACCTAAAAGAGGATAATTATCTATACGTTTATTCTTTACTCTCCAGGGCTTTTTTGAGTATATTCTTAATTTCATCCAGGATATCAGACTCATTTGAATTATCAATATACAGAAGCCCTTCTTTTATTTTTAAGGCGTCAGGAGAACTATTTCGAAGTTCAGATAACGCATTTACCAGGATGTTTATATCCTGCACAGGTTGAGTTTTCCCTGTTATGAATACGAACGAATTTCCTTCTCGTTCCAATCGTACCATTGTCCTACCTCTTTATATAAATCATTGAAATCAGTACTTGCACCAAAGGTTAAATAATTATGTTATGATGAAAAGGGTTTTTTATCAGGAGTATCTTCATGCCATAATAAAGTTTTTATCGTATAACGTTATACGTATAACTATGACTGAAGTAAAAGTACATGAAAAATATCTTGTAGTTATCCCAAAAGATGTTCGTAAGGCGCTGGGGATCAATATCGGGGAAACTGTGGAATTCGTTATCGAGAAAGGGAGGGCAGTACTTTATCCTCACCGCGGAAGTATAAATTCTGTAAAGCGGGTACATGGAATAATCAGGCACGAAGGCACGATAGATGAGGGCATAGAAGAAGGATATGCGGCAATGGGGACAGAATGAAATACGTAGATGCCAACATACTCATAGCAAACCTTATAGGGGATAACAGGCTGGGAGACGTAGCCCAGATGTACCTTGAAGACGTAGCTTCCGGAAAGGAGATCGCAGCGACCTCTGTTCATACAATGGTCGAGATATATGCGTTCCTGAAAGGCAAAAAGCTTTCAGAACAAAAAATAGCAGGAATATTGAAAGAGATAAACCAGCATGGAGTTATGCTGCTATCCTTTAATCCGGAAATTCTCATTGAAGCACTTCCAATGCCGAATAAAGGCTGGAAACTGGGGGATGCAATTCATTATGTGACAATGGTTAAGAATGGTTTAAATGAGATCGTTTCCGATGATGCACACTTTGATGATTTAAAAGATATTAACAGAATAGACCTTTTAAAAATTGGGTATTAATTTTTATAGTATTATTCAAATTCGCAAAGGATCGCCGCAATATTAGCGATTTTAAGCAGAGATTTTGATGGATCAGGATAGATAGATTCTTATTGTATCAGGCTATTTTTGGGGAAAATTGCTTTGGAAAATAAATAAATTTATGACACATAAAAATTTCTTTGATAATGACTCAGCTGCCGAAGGCCTGCCAATGCGACTTGTGGTTACTGTTATTCTTTTTTCGGTTATTATCGGCCTATCTGCAAAGGCTGTATATCTTTTCATAGATAATGCAAATGAAAAAAAGCTCAAAGGACAGCTTGATCTAATCGACAAGAGCGCTTCTTTGATATATATCCAGGGAGGAGCGCGGGATATTGATGATCCTGCCGACTTCTCAGGAACCGTGGAAAACATACATGTAGAAATACCGGATAATGCCGCATTTGTGGTTTTTGGGGGAATGCCTGATGGTAATGTTAGTCCTCCGGAAGCAGGAAATCTGCATACTGATAATGTATTTTATTATGTCCTGGATGACGGCAGGGTGCAAACAAGATCATCGATAGCACGTTTTCGTGCAAACACCACGGAACTGGACAGGCCGTTCGTGCTTTATCCCGGAGAGTATGATTTAACAATGGAACTTGTAAAAAACAAAAATGGTACTTATGTCAGGATCGAATAAAACCGGAGTATTTACATTATTCGTACGAAATGACAGCGCATGGGCTGATTTTTTTATTACGCGGATCGGATTGATCCTTTTTGCAGCAATACTGCTTCTTACAGCTTTTAAAATATACCCGATGTTCCAGGAGCGGGAGAGCAGGTTGGATCTTGATACCATAGCCTATGATATAACCTCAAAAATAGAAGCCGTTGACAGTATTACCATACCAGGATATAAATACAACTACGTTTTCGAAGAGAATAACAGGGATATAAGAATAGAGATATCCACGGAATATGTTAATGTACATTCAAATCTTAGCTCCTCTATATGGGAAGACAGGGAATTAATATATGCCGAACCTTTGATAACATACGTCTATCCCCCGAACAGTAATTGGGGCAATACATCCGGTTTTCGAAAATATATAAGCGATACTATAGGTGGCGGAAAAAACGGGGATATATCAAGTCCTCTTGATACTGAGGTTGATAAACAAAAAGTAGATGCGATATTCGAATCAACGCGAAAAGAGCTCGCTGTGAGCCCTTTTACCCCTGACCTTGATAAGCCCCTGTTCATCGAAAAGGTAATAATCCATTATAAGAATCAAACGGAAATTCAAAAAAGAGATTATGTCTTCGTTTACCAGTGATGAAAAAGGATTGATAGAACCCTATACCGAGCTTCCAGCTATGGCTCTGGCTGTCGTTGGATTTATTGTTTTTATCGCGGTTATTACCCAGGCTTATACGACATACCAGGAAAAATCTTTCATCGCAGGGCATTATGAGGATGCAGCAAATCTTGCCCAGAAGCTTGGCAGGGATAGTGCATTGACTGGCGGCTACCCTGGTGTGATTGATTCGGAAAAACTGGAAAATCTCGACCCTGCTGAAATATTACAGCAATATAGTTCCTATTACGATTTCATGTTCAAGATCGATTCAAATTCAGAAAACCGGAAATATAATATCATTATCAAAAATCCGGACTCAGGCGAATCAAAGATCGGTGTTTCTGCTTCAATACCTGTAACTGTCAGGTTCAATGATGTAGAGGAGCAGCCAGGTATACTTACTGTTAAAATATGGAGAAAATGATGACAAAACAGAATGAGAGGAACAATTTATATAAAGATACAGCTGGTTTCTCTACTACTTTTGATATATTCCTGTTCCTTATCATGATCTCTATTTCGGCAGTAATACTTCTTCCTTCAATAACAGGCAACACCCAGGTCAAATCGGCGCTTGAATCAAAAAGCCAGGAGAATTCGGGGGATACACTGCTCACGCTTCTGAATGGAAAGGTGTATGAATTTGAATATATAGTGGCAGGCGATCAGTTAGATGCAGTTGCTGGCCCGTTGAATAATTCCCCGGTTTTTGTAACAGGTAAAAAAATAATTGCAGGGAAACAATTAAAACATAAGACTTTTTCTGATATTGCGGCTGAGAATGCGGCGGTGCAGTGGGTTATTTATTACAATGGAACAAGAACACAATTGAATTTCATGATGACAAATTATTCAAGCAGTTCAAAAAATATCATGAAAAATTATCTTGATGAGCAAATCGGGGACAGGTATGATTATAATTTCACAATATTATGGCGGCCTTTTACCGGCGCCCCCATCGGGGGAAACCTGGATATCGGGGAACCTGTACCTCGTAACGCATATGTGGAATCAGCATATATCACGATGCCTTATAGCATCGTAATTTCACGCAAACGCGTGGAGGATATTATCGAGAATAATTTCAATAACAGCAGGTTCGGAAACTTTTCATTTACTCTGGAAGAATTGAAAAACAATGAGTCGGCCCGTGATGTGATAGAGACGGAGATCTCTAATAAAATAAATAACATAATTAATGATACAGTTGATGATTCCGTTGGCCTGATAGTGGATCAAAAGCTGGGACCTGTTCTTGATGAATCCAGGAACAAAATGATTGAAGATGTCAATGGCCTCCTGTTGGATTCTGAAATACCCCTTGACCAGGAAATAAATGATGAGATAAATAACACACTGGATAACGTTAGCTCCGACTTATCAGGAACAATGTCAGATAAGCTCAAAAATTATCTTAAGGCAACTGCAAAAGAAGAGATACAGGCTGCAACCGGTGAAGAGATCAGATCATTTTCGACTGAACTTGCGGATATGTATGTGAATAATGCTATCACGATAATTGAGGCAAAAGACAGGGTCATTATTGAAGTTTTTTCGCGAATAAACATTAACCGGGCACAGGCAACATTGTCTTTATGGGAGAAAAGGAAATGAATAGGCTCTTCCTCCGCGACGACTCGGCCCGCGTTCCCTTCGTTGTTATCGGCATATTCTTCGTGATCCTGTCAACCATCATTTCACTCAATCTTACACGCATGGATATTAAAATGGCAAAGACCATGTCATCAACTATTGAGATATCAGCACCGGACCAGGCATTGGCATACGCAAAAGCAGACCTGAAACGGGCTCTTAACTATGCT